>CALCFH010000379.1 GCA_937900215.1 uncultured Cryomorphaceae bacterium | reverse complement strand
GAAAGCATGAAACTGGCTTTAAAGTTGGCCGCGATGCCAACCAAAGCATTGGCGTATACCAAAGCAGCGCTGAACTATTCTATGAGCAATGATCTAAAAAAACAACTGGAACTCGAAGACGCGCTTCAAACCCGCGCCGGACACAGCCATGATTACCAAGAAGGGGTTCAAGCCTTCATAGAAAAAAGAAGTCCACATTTTAAAGGAGAATAATGAGTGTAGGTATTATAGGATGCGGCTCCATGGGGTCGGGCATTGCGCAAGTTGCCGCCCAAGCGGGTGAATGGGTTTTGGTTTTTGACACCAATTCAGAGGCCATAAAAAGAGCCAAGGTTTCGTTGGAAGCCATTCTCAGTCGCTTAGTTGAGAAGCAAAGAATCACGGCTGAAAAGAAGGATGAGATCTTGTCTCGCATCGAGTTTGTGGATAGCCTGAAAAAGCTGAGTCGCTGCAATCTCGTTATTGAGGCCATTGTTGAGAAAATGGAAGCCAAGCAATCGGTATTTGAAATGTTGGAAAAGATTGTAGACGTCAACTGCGTTCTGGCTTCCAATACATCTAGTTTGAGCATTGCCTCTTTGGCAAAAGGCCGCCTGCATCCAGAGCGGATAATTGGACTACACTTTTTTAATCCAGCTCCTCTAATGCCTTTGGTAGAGCTCATTCCCTCTCTACTTTCCAGTAACACCATTGTTGAGAATGTTCGTTCTCGAGTTGCCAATTGGGGCAAAACGGTGGTTCTTGCCAAAGACACGCCGGGCTTTATTGTAAACCGTGTGGCTCGTCCTTTTTATGGCGAAGCCTTAAAAATGTACGAAGAAGGGGTGGGCAGTATTCAAGAGATTGATCAAGCCATGCGCGAGTATGGCGGATTTAAAATGGGCCCTTTCCAGCTGATGGACCTCATTGGCAATGACGTCAATTATGCGGTTACGACTACCGTTTGGACTCAATTCTACTACGATCCGAGGTTTAAACCTTCGCTTACTCAATGCCGAATGGCCGAAGCGGGTTTGCTTGGAAGAAAGTCGGGTCAAGGATACTATTCCTATCCACTAAATGAAAATGCGCTAACTCCTCTCGATGAGGCGAAGGCAAAGTACTTATTTGAGCGCATCTTTTTTATGCTGGTCAATGAAGCCTATGATGCGCTCTTTATGCAGGTAGCCTCTGCAGAAGACATAGATTTGGCGATGCAGCAAGGCGTGAACTATCCAAAAGGATTGATTGCTTGGGGTAAAGAATACGGACTTCCAACCGTATTGGCTGGACTGGAATTCTTGTTTGAAGAGTATGGAGACGATCGCTATCGTCCGAATCCGCTCTTGAGAAAAACCGCTAAGGCGATCTAAATGCCACGCATATATTTTGGAGAAAAGGAAATAGAATGCAAATCAGGTGATAATCTGAGAAAGACACTGCTTAATAACGAATTGAGTCCGCACAACTCTAGCGCCAAGTTGCTCAATTGCATGGGCTTGGGGAGTTGTGGAACCTGTGCTATTGAGATTGTAAAAGGAGAGCCTCATGCCAAGACTAAGATAGAAGAATGGCGATTGAATTTCCCTCCACACACCTCCAAAACCAAACTGCGATTGGCTTGTCAGATTAAGGTGGAAGGCGACTTGCACATCTGCAAACACCCGGGATTCTGGGGAGAAAAACGCCCGTAAAAAGCACATACAAGTTATTCAGACTTTTCCTGAGGTATAGAAATTCTGCCAATTCGGCCGTTTGAGCCAGACACCCATATAGTACCTTCTTTTTCAGAAGCGCTGTAGAAGTAAAAGGGAAATTCTTTCCAAGATTTGCCTGCATCTTCTGTGTAAGAAGCACCGGTTCTACTAATGGCAAACCACTTTTTGGCATCGAGAGCAAGAATAGAAGAGCGGTATTTGTTTTTTAGGTGGATGCGTGCTTCTTGGGCCGTCTTCCAGCTGTAGCCTCCGTTGTTGGATAGGGAGATACAGTCGGTGCTCAGCGAATCGGCGCGATAATCTCCCCCAACAACTAGGATGTTCTTTGAATCTATAGAAGCGAAGGCAAAGATTCCTTTGGAATCTTCTCCTTGATCGATGGGAGCAAAGCCTCTATGCCAGCTTTTACCGTAGTTTTCAGTAATCAATAAAGTAGATTCTCTTCCACCTAAGCCAATAATTGCCTTACCCCCTTCAAAAGTTTTTAAGCTACTGCCCGAAGCGGCAAATCCACCTTGATTTTCAAACACAGAAGGAATTTGGTTGGATGGAATAGGCTGCCAAGTATCTCCGCCATCAATGGTTTCAATGATCAGGAGTGATTGCCCTCTCGCATCGCTAAAAGCCATTCCTCGCTCTTTATTCCAAAAGTCAAAAGCATCAAAGAAAACGCCCTTTTCTTCGTTTCTGTATACCTCCTTCCAGCT
>CALCFH010000378.1 GCA_937900215.1 uncultured Cryomorphaceae bacterium | reverse complement strand
TCATTGGAGAGTATTAGGCCTAGACGGAAAGCATTTGTTCAGCGGTGAGTATGCTCTCGGCACAGAGCAACAAATAGACTTATCTGCATTGAGCAAGGGAGTATACTTATTTGAGTGGGAGAGTGAATTCGGAAAGGAAACCAAAAGGATAATCCGCAATTAAGTCGACGAAACTGAAGTAGCAAAGAGCAAAAAAATATGGATTAACCTTAGCTTTTAGTGATACACTGAACCAAGGTTAAAAAGTGAAAAAAGAAAACCCAAACCTGTAATCGATAATAAATCTTGAAAAGAAGCATGAAAAAGAAATTTACAATTTTTGCCGCCTTTTGGATGGCCATGATTGTGTTCATACCGCAGCAGGCTATGGCACAAGCACCCGAGGAATTGAGCTACCAAGCCATTATACGCGATGCAAGCAACAACCCTGTAATGATGAGCACGGTTGGCATGCAAATAAGCATTTTACAAGGCTCTTCATCGGGTACTGCAGTATATGTTGAAACACAGACACCCATGACAAATGCCAATGGATTGATTTCAATTCAAATAGGTACAGGAATGGTCGTTAGTGGAACTTTCTCAACTAT
This sequence comes from uncultured Cryomorphaceae bacterium, assembly GCA_937900215.1. Lineage (GTDB taxonomy): Bacteria > Bacteroidota > Bacteroidia > Flavobacteriales > Schleiferiaceae > RFXV01. The sequence goes on along the minus strand of CALCFH010000378.1, from coordinate 17,002 downwards.
TGATTGGGGAAATGGTCCTTACTTCATCAAATCTGAAACCGATCCAGCGGGTGGCACTGCCTACACTATTACTGGTACCAACCAAGTATTAAGTGTGCCTTATGCCCTTCACGCTAATGAGGCTAAATCTCTCACAGGAGCAAGCGTATCTACAACTGGCGATACACTCTATCTTGGAACGAATAGTTGGGTTATCATACCTGGAATCAGTGTTGCTAATCTTCCTGTTGGTACCATTACTGCACTTATTTGTGATAGTGCTATCCATATGGGAACCATTACTGCTGGTTATGCGGCAGTTGGAGTGAGTAGCAACGTTCCCTACTCTGGAGGCAATGGAGCCACACATAGCGGACAAACTGTAAATTCTACAGGTGTAACGGGTTTAACGGCTACAGCAAGTGCAGGTCTTTTTGCAAACGGACGTGGTTATATGATGTACGCCATTTCGGGTATGCCAAGTGGAAGTGGTACGGCTAGTTTCGCTCTTAGTATAGGTGGACAAATGTGTACTTTGGAAGTTACTGTAGTTCCAGACCCCTATCCTAGCGGAACGGTTTTCTGCGCATCGGGCCCAACAGCTGTTATGGATGTAACCAATCCAGCTACTGGAAAGACTTGGATGGATAGAAATATGGGTGCAACGCAAGTAGCTACTAGCAGCACTGATATGACTTCCTATGGCGATTTATTCCAATGGGGTAGAGCTGCAGACGGTCATCAGTGTCGTGATTCAGATACTTTGAATGTATTAAGTGCTTCCGACCAACCTGGTCATGCCTTTTTCATACTTACTGGCGGAGCTCCAAACAACTGGCGCAGTCCTGAGAATGCAAGCTTATGGCAAGGCGTTTCTGGAACGAACAACCCATGTCCAAGTGGATACAGACTACCTACCGATGCGGAATTAGACAATGAGCGCATGAGCTGGAGCTCAAATGCAGCTGCAGGTGCTTTCGGTTCTCCGTTAAAATTAACTGCTGCAGATCGTCGTGGCTTTGGAAGTTGAACTATAAACAACGTGGGTATAGTTGGAAGCTATTGGAGTAGCACAATAAACGGTACCAATGCCAACGGACTTTATTTTAATGCAGGTGGATCAAGCGTAAACTCTATCGCTAGAGCCATTGCTGGTTCGGTTCGTTGTTTAAAGCACGAGATTGAGTCGATTGATTGTGGTAGCTCTGTGAATAATGGCACATTAACTTCTGGTTATGTTGCGAATGGAGTAAGCAGCGATGTTCCTTATACAGGTGGAATTGGAGGATCACACAATGGTCAAACAGTTAATTCAACAGGTGTTACTGGTTTAACAGCTACTTTAAGTGCAGGCTCTTTTGCGAATGGTAGCGGTTCTTTAACTTATATGATTTCAGGAACACCTTCAAGTGTAGGTACTGCTAGCTTCGCTTTGAACATTGGCGGACAGTCTTGCGACCTAGATCTTACTGTATCTGATCCATATCCTTCTAGCTCAGTGTTCTGTGCTTCTGGCGCGGCTGATGTGGTTGCAGTTACCAATCCAACAACTGGAAGAACTTGGATGGATCGTAACCTAGGTGCTTCTCAAGTTGCTTCTAGCAGTACGGATATGGATTCGTATGGCGACTTATTCCAGTGGGGAAGAGCAGCTGACGGACATCAGTGCAGAAATTCAGATACATTGAACGTTTTGAGCGCTTCTGATCAACCAGGCCATGCTTTTTTCATCCTTACAGGCGGAGCTCCTAACAACTGGCGCAGTCCTGAAAACGTAAATCTATGGCAAGGTGTAAACGGTACCAACAATCCTTGTCCAACCGGATTTAGATTGCCTACCGATACCGAGTTAGACAATGAGCGTTTGAGTTGGAGTATGAATGCTGCTGCTGGCGCTTTTGGATCTCCATTAAAACTCCCAGCTGCTGGTCGTCGCGGATTTGGAAGTGGAACCATCAACAACGTAGGTATTGTTGGTAGCTACTGGAGTAGCACTATCAGCGGTACTAATGCAAACGGACTTTACTTCAACGCTGGTGGATCGAGTGTGAACTCTATCGCTAGAGCTATCGCTGGTTCAGTGCGTTGTACTCAAGATTAATTTTTTGATGAATCGTCCTCAGTACTTTTTTACTGAATGACCGAATAAATTAAGAACTCCCTACCCTAACGGTAGGGAGTTTTTTTATGTGTACTCTCTTTAATTAACATTCCTAAAATCCGAATCTCTTACAGCGAAAAAGTGAAAACGGGGTACCAATAGACTGGAATTTAGGAGCTCGAGTAGATAGACAACAAGTGCGCACTTGCCAATTTGAGTATTTTAAATAGGATTAGAATGCGCCTTGATTATCATTCCGGCTAAGTCTAACGGAGAATGCAAAACAGCGAGAAATACAGCAGCTATGGTTTAAAAACACAGCTCATCACTCAAATTCCAGTACAGTGTTATTGTGAATAAAAATCAATATTTCTTTCGGTTCTTGGCAAAGCAAAGAAATAGTCCCATACGAGCTCATATCAATTGAAATCGTCTTTTGACACTTTTCGAACAAAACTATTTACATCTTTCGTTCGACGCTGACATGCCAATCTAAGCCCAAAATAAGGAAACAAAAGCACCAAAAGTCTCTCCGCTTAAGCGGAGAGACTTTTGGTGCTGGGCTTTTAATGCGCTCTAAACAGTAAACAATTTGACTCTTGTAAAGCAAGATGAAGAGTTAAACATTCAAACAAGCAGAGCATCCATCGGGTGATTCCCATTTATTGTGTCATAATGGAAGTTAACTACTCCACTAAAGGTTCGGAATATCCTTCCTTCCAAACTCATAAAGGCGCTTAGATTCTTCTTCTTTATAACTGGTTACCTGAGCTAAGGCATCTGGAATAACATCGCTGCAAATGGTTATTAAACTTCCTTTGGTTGCATTGGTAATTGCTTCGGAAATGGCTTCTTTTTCAGATTGAATTACTCGAACCTTCTTATTCACATCTACCGAATGCACACCAGCAAGCAGCATATCTATAATTTCCTTTTCAGATCTACCCCGCAGATTTTTATCCTGCCGTATGATAATTTCATCGAACATTTCGGCTGCAATTCTTCCAATTTCATTATTGTCTTCTTCTCGCCTATCTCCAATTCCAGCAATAATTCCAATCTTAGGATGGCCATCCATCTTTTCCAACATATTTTTCAAAGCCTTTAAGCCTGCTGCATTGTGTGCATAGTCTAGAAGAACTGTGAAATCTTTAAACTCAAATAAATTGAGTCTTCCAGGTGTCTGAGCAGGTGATGGAATAAAGGACTCTAAAGCGACCTTAATATCTTCTATTCCCAATCCTTGAATATAGGCAGTAAGAGCAGCAGGCAGGACGTTTTGAATCATGAATGCGGCCTTTCCGCCAAACGTTAGTGGCACACTGCTCGCCTTAGTAATGCGCATTTTCCATTCGCCCTTGCAAATGGTAATGTATCCATCCTCATAAAGAGCAGACAATCCACCTACCTTGGCTATAGCCTTTATTCTTGGATTGTGTTCATCCATAGAAAAGAGGGCGACATTGGCTGCAACACTTTTACGCATAGCGTAAACATGATCGTCATCCGCATTTAAAATAGCATATCCACCTGGCCGAACGGTTTCTGGAATTACGCCTTTCACTTTGGCCAATTGATCTATGGTATGAATACCCTTCAATCCAAGATGATCTGGCGCAACATTGGTAACGATACCTATATCGCAGCTAGAAAAAGCCAAACCAGCTCTGAGCAATCCGCCTCTAGCCGATTCCAAAACCGCAAAATTTACTGTCGGATCACGCAGAACAAATTCAGCACTTGCTGGTCCCGTGCAATCTCCTTGCATCAACAAGCGGTTTTGAATGTATACGCCATCGGTAGTAGTATATCCCACTTTATACCCTTTCATACGCATAATGTGCGAAATCAATCGGGTGGTAGTGGTTTTCCCATTGGTTCCCGTAACGGCCACAATTGGAATTCTAGATTCAGTGCCAGAAGGAAATAGCATATCTACCACATTGGCAGCCACATTTCTAGGAAGGCCTGAAGTAGGTGCAAGATGCATTCTAAAACCAGGAGCAGCATTTACTTCCAAGACAGCCCCTCCCGTTTCAGGAAGAGGAATGCGCATATCCGAAGTCATGATATCTATTCCACAAATATCCAATCCAATTAAACGCGCAATGCGCTCGGCCATGAATACATTATACGGATGGATTACATCTGTAACATCCTCAGCTGTTCCGCCTGTGCTGAGATTGGCGGTATCTTTTAATTTAATCCATTCACCCTCTGCAATAATAGAATTGAGGGTTAAACCTTGTTGCTTCATAAGCCCTTCGGTCATTGAATCTACATCTATCTGAGTAAGCACCTTCTCATGCCCGTAGCCTCTACGTGGATCTGAATTCACCTCATCTATCAGTTGCTTCAGCGTGCTCTTACCATTTCCAGTAACCCCAGCAGGAGTTCTCTTTGCGGCTGCAACCAATTTGTAATCAATCACCAATAATCTATAATCTTCGCCTGTAATATAGCGCTCTACAATAACCGAACGGGACACCGCTTTAGCAGCCTCGAAAGCTTTTAAGGCATCCTCCCAATTCGTAATATTAGTAGTTATTCCTCTGCCGTGATTGCCACTAACGGGTTTCACTACTAAAGGGTACTTCACGAAGGCCACTGCGTCTTTTAATCCAGCCTCCGTGCGAATGATCTCGCCCTTTGGAACCGGAATCTCAGCTTGTTCAAGTATGAATTTGGTGTCTTCTTTATCACAAGCTAACTCAACGGCAATGCTGCTTGTTTGACTCGAAACTGTGGCTTGAATGCGCTTTTGTTTATCGCCATAGCCCAACTGACAAAGCGAATACTTATTGAGTCTCATCCATGGAATACCTCTTGCTTCCGCTCCTTCGATAATGCTTCCAGTGCTGGGGCCAAGTCTGCTCTCTTCTCTCAACTCACGCATACGCTGAATATCAGAGTCTAGATCATATTCAGAGCCGTCGATAAGCGATTCGGCTATTCTCACAGCAGACTGAGCTGCAAATCTTCCCACCTTTTCTTCAGCATAAGCAAAGACCACATGATACACTCCTTTTTCGCCGTAATCTCTGGTTCTTCCAAAACCCACATCCATTCCGGCCAAGGTCTGAATCTCTAAGGCAATGTGTTCAATTACATGTCCCATCCATGTTCCTTCTTTCACTCTTGAGAAAAAGCCTCCTTCTGTACCTTCAGAACACCTATGGCTATACATGGTCGGAAAGCGGGTAGTTAAACGATCCAAGAAGCCTTCAATGCTATTGGTAGGCCTTTCTTCTAGATCTTCCAAGTCCAATACCATGACAATTAATTTATGTCTGCGAATAGACCAATAATTTGGTCCTCTCATGGCATTTATCTCGCGAATAAGCATATGTAATGGGATATAATAGGTGGTTTAAAATCCATTCCAATGTAATTAATTTTTAGACTTCAGATAAGATACTTTAGCGCCATTATAAAAACGACTTTATGTCAAATGAAAAAGTTCTCGGCACTTTAATTCCCATTGGTGGAAATGAAGATAAGGGAATAGAAAACAGCAAACTACATCCCCTTGAATTTGAAGAAGATGGAATACTCAGCCACGTGGTAAGAGAAGCGGGCGGAGAGAATGCAAAGGTGGTAGTTATCCCAACTGCATCTAGTATTCCGGTAGAAGTTGGAGACCATTATCTCCAAGCTTTTGATCGATTGGGCTCTACCAATGTATCCATAGCAGACATTAGAAAAAGAAAACAAAGCGACGATAAAGACATCCTTGCGTTGATAGAGCAGGCCGATTGTGTTATGTTCTCTGGAGGCGACCAAAGTAAAATTGCAAAGAAGATTGGAGGCACTAAATTGCATTCCTTACTAGCGGAAAGATATAAGACCGAACCTTTTGTCATTGCAGGTACAAGCGCAGGTGCCATGGCTATGAGCGAAGAAATGATTATTGGTGGCAGTGCTCAAGAATCTATGTTGAAGGGCGCCATAAGTATGAGCAAGGGACTCGGTTTAATGCCTAGCCTAATCATTGATACTCACTTTATTCGCCGGGGCCGATTTGGTAGATTGGCCGAGGCCGTGGCAAAATATCCTAAGCTAATTGGTGTAGGATTGGCAGAAGACACCGGTCTGATAATCAAGAATAGAAATGAGTTTAAAGTAATTGGCTCGGGAATGGTCATTGTTTTTGATCCAAGTGGACTTACACACAACAACCATCCAATCTTAATTGATGGCACACCCATGAGCATGTGCCACCTTTCCGTTCATATTTTGGCTTCAAACGATGAATTTACGGTTGACAATAGAACCATAAAAGTTTGGCCCTTAACCGTTCATCTGTAACTACTACTTATAAATAGCCAAGCTCTCAAAACCTTGGCTATTTCTTGCTGCCCGGTACATACCTTCTGTATTGAATGTCATACTGATGTTTCCTTGTAGATCAACTCCGATCAGGCCACCATCTCCACCAATAGAGAGCAATCTCTCGTGGATTACCTTTTCGCAGGCTGACTGAAGGCTTAATCCCTTGTATTCCATAAGGCAACTCACATCGTAGGCCACCACGCCTCTCAGAAAAAACTCCCCGCTGCCAGTGCATGAGATTGCACAAGTGGCGTTGTTGGCATAGGTTCCTGATCCTATTATTGGAGTGTCCCCCACTCTACCAAATTGCTTGTTGGTCATTCCACCCGTAGAAGTAGCTGCCGCAAGATTTCCGTGAAGATCTAGAGCAACAGCACCTACGGTTCCAAATTTCTTTTCATCAAGAGGTGTGTGATCCAGTTGCATGCTTCCTGTTTTTAAGGCTGCTTGCCATTGCTTATACCTGAGCTCATCGTAAAAGTACTCTTCCGATTCCATTGCAATATTTTGATCTATAGCAAATTGCATGGCTCCTTCTCCACTTAACAAAACATGCTCGGTACCTTCCATTACTCTTCGTGCCATAGAAATCGGATTTTTAATGCCATGCACTCCTGCCACTGCACCCGCCATCTTGTACTGGCCTTCCATAATAGAGGCATCCATTTCGTGCTTACCTGTATGGGTGAAAACCGAACCTTTGCCTGCATTAAAAAGTGGCGAATCTTCTAAAATTCGCACAGCTGCTTCTACTGCATCCAAAGCACTTTTTCCCTCCTTTAATACCAAGGTGGCCTTATCTACAGACTCTTTTAGTGTGCTCAGATAGGCTTGTTCTTTCTCGGGGCTCATTTGATTACGGGTTAGAGTGCCAGCCCCGCCGTGTATGGCAATTGAATACATTTTCTATTTTTTAGGTGGATGGGGTAGCCCTTCTTTAATCTACTTGAAGCCAAAGACCTTTTAGATACTCTCCCTCAGGATGTACTAAGTTAGAGGGATGGTCTACCGGCTGTTGTAGGTGTTGCACCAATCGTACAGACCTTCCGCAATCTATGGCAGCCGCGCGCAAGGTTGAAGTAAACAACTCTCTCGAGATATGCTGACTACAACTGAAACTGAGCAATTGACTTCCAGCGGTCATCTTCTCCATAGCCATACTATTTATGCGCTTATATGCTTGTACTGCATTGTGCGTAACCCGCTGACTCTTCGCAAAAGCAGGCGGATCTAAAACCACCACATCAAAATCAGTAGGCATATCTTTTAGATACTCAAAAGCATCTTGAATAATTCCGCTGTGTTTTGACTCAAAGCCGTTTATGGAGGCATTTTCATTTGCTAGGGCAATGGCTTTAGCCGAACTATCTAGGCTAACCACTTCGCTGGCACCTCCTGCAAGCGCATAAATAGAAAAGCCTCCTGTATAAGAAAAAGCATTTAAAACCTTCTTCCCTTCAGACATTGTTCCTAGCAAGCGACGATTCTCTCTTTGGTCTATGAAAAATCCGGTTTTTTGACCCAACTCCCAATCTACTTTAAACTTCAATCCGTTTTCTAGAAATACATCTTCTTGCTTTCCTCCCAAGAGATATGAGTCTTCTATTCCTTTGTCATGCAAGCTCTCTTTACTTTTAGAGAATACATTTGGAAAACCTTGGTCTGCCAATATTTCGGCAATTAAATGTCTGTAGAAAAACACTGCTCTACTATGAAATTGAACTACACAATGCTTTCCATACGCATCTACTACCAACCCGGGTAGTCCATCGCCTTCTGCAAAAAACAAACGAATAATTTCATTTTCCTTTTTGTTCAAAAGCCCTGCTTTCCGTCGAAACTCGATGGCCTTTTCAATGCGAAAGCGTATCAGTTCTTCAGGGGTAAAGATTTCACGCGCCGCAATTTTAAATGCTATGCTTCCGGGCTCTACAAAGCCCAAAGCCAAAAATCTACCGTTGTGATCGCATAATTCTGCCCATTCTCCGGGTTTCACTGAGTGCTTGTCCAAGGCCCCTGAAAAAACCCAAGGATGTCCTCGTTTAATGGCCTTTTCTTTGGCTGGCAAAAGATGGATAGTAGGTATTTTCAAAGTTCGTGGTATTTAGGAATGTTCGGAAGAAAAGATAGTCTATCGGACTGCAAACATCCAACAATATGTTGATTCCCGTTGGTGAGCAAAAGATATTGGGCTTTTACAATTTGATTGTATCTACAGATTTGATCAAAAACCTCTTGATTTAAGGGAATATAATCTGCTTTACATTCAATGAGCATAATGGCTTTTCCCTCTTTGTAAACCATGGCATCGGTTCGCCTACTCATTTTATTTAGTCGCAGTCCGTTCTCTACTCCAATCAATTGGTGCGGATAATCTAAGCCCTCGCATAGATGAACTAATAGGTTCTGACGTACCCATTCTTCAGGAGTGAGCACAACTTTTTTCCTTCTAAACCGGTCAAATATATAGGTAGTTCCCTCAGACTCTTGTAGTTTGAAGTCGTATTCTGGAAAATTCAAATGGGGCAACAACATCTAGCAAAGATGCTAAATGCTAGCTTGCTCCGAACTAACTTAGCCGCGTGAGCTACGAGCAAATTTTAAAGGAGATAAACCAAGGGCATTTTCGACCAATCTACTTTCTAGATGGAGACGAAGCCTTTTATATTGATAGCGTTCTCAAGGCTTTGGAAGCGAAGGTTCTGCAAGACCATGAGCGCGATTTCAACCAGAGTATTCTCTACGGAAAGGAAAGTGATGTTTTAAGCATTATTTCGGAAGCAAAGCGATTTCCAATGATGGCTGAGCGTGTCTTGGTTTTGGTAAAGGAAGCGCAATATTTGAGAAACCTAGAATTACTGGAGGGCTATGTTGAGAATCCCAATCCACAGACGGTATTGGCCATTGGCTTCAAAGGAAAGAAGCTCGATAAAAGATCTAAACTGGCAAAATTGCTGGCAAAGAATGCTGTGCATTTAACAAGTACTGCTCTAAGAGACTTTGAAATTCCAAAATGGATTGGAAGTCATTCTCACACCTTAGGGTTTAGGATAGACAATCTCGCCATTCAGCTTTTGGCCGATTCTTTAGGCAGTGATCTAGGGAGGCTAGACTCAGAAATGAGAAAGCTCAAAATTATTTTGAAAGAAGGCGAAGTAGTTACGAAAGAACTCATAGCCAACAACGTAGGCATTCACAAAGACTACAACTTATTTGAAGTTTCCAATGCCTTAGGAAAGGGCGACAAACTGCTGCTGCAACGTATTCTTTCTTATGCACAGGCCAACCCCAAGGAGATTCCGTACGTTGTGGTGGTAGGCAATTTATATTCCTTCTTTGAAAAACTCGTTTTGTTTCATAGTTCGCCTTCCAAAGACCCCAGTAAGATATCTACTTTGTTAAAAGTGAATCCTTATTTTGTTAAAGATTACCAATATGCCGCTTCGAGGTTCGACCTTCGCGCCTGTGTTGAAGCCATTCATATAATTAAAGAATACGATGGAAAAGGAAAAGGCCTTGGGTCTGATTCTGTTCCTGATTTTGAATTGTTGCGAGAATTGATTTGGAAACTCGACTTTTGCGCCCACTCATCACTGAACAAATAATCTACCGCCCAAACGGAAAATGAGAAACACTTTTTTATACAGCCTCTGCCTTTCTATCGTTAGTCTCTTACTCACCAGTATCTCTTTGAACGCTCAGAGCACAGGCAAAATCAGAGGCTTTGTGTACGAAAAATCCAGCGACCTTCCCCTTCCTTTTGCCGCAGTTACTATCGTCGGAACCAAGACTGGAACCTCTACGAATAACGATGGATTTTTTGTTCTAAATGATGTCCCTCCAGGGGAGGTAGAGTTAGAGTTCGCCGTATTGGGCATGGCCACGCAGAGGGTCAAAGTGCTTGTTAAAGCCAATCGTATCAGCAATGTAAAGGCCTATCTAGAAGAGAGCAATACAGTTTTAGATGATGTAGTTGTAAATGCCCAAAGAAGCCAGCAAAAGGAGCAAGTACTTACCTCCGTTGTTACTCTCTCTCCTAAGCGAATTGAACAATTTTCAGTTGGAGGCGACGCCGATCTAGTTCGTGCTATCCAGGTAATTCCCGGTGTTGTGACTACAGGAGACCAAGGCGGTCAGCTTTATATCCGTGGAGGTTCACCCATACAAAATCTGGTCTTACTCGACAATATGATCATTTACAATCCCTTCCATTCGATCGGATTTTACAGTGTTTTCGATACCGACATTCTTCAGAGTGCAGATGTGTATACAGGCGGATTCAACGCGGAGTACGGCGGAAGAACCTCTTCTGTAATGGATGTGAAAACCCGCGCTGGAGATCAAAAGCGCTTTGGAGGAAAAGTGAGTATGAGTACGTACAGCGCAAAACTCCTTTTGGAAGGTCCCCTATTCAAGAAGAAGGGAAGCGAGCGCGCCTCCACCTCTTTTCTTATTTCTGGAAAGACTTCTTACCTAGATCAAACCGCTCCCATTTTCTACAGCTATGTTGAAACTGAATTTGGTGGTCTCCCTTTTCGCTTCGCCGATTTATATGGTAAAATAAGCAACACTTCTAGAAACGGTTCGCAGGTAAATGTCTTCGGATTTAATTTCACGGATGCGGTGAATATAGATGCAAACAACGATGTCTCTTGGGATAGTTATGGTGGAGGAATTGATTTTAGAGCCATTCCGAGTAGCTCTGCTATGGTCTTGAAAGGAAATCTTGCTTACTCTAATTACTCCATTGCCAGCAATCAAAGCGATGGACTGCCGCGTACTTCAGATATATCTGGATTTAATGGTGGATTGGATTTTACCTATTATCTAAGGAAAAACGACGAACTGAAATACGGCTTCATGGCCATTGGTTATCGCACTCAATTCTCCTATACCAATTCATTGGGAAGAACCATTGATCAGACTGAAAACACTACAGAATTAGCGGGATACTTCCGTTATAAAATAGACGTAAACGGATTGCTCATTGAACCGGGTGTTCATGCACATTATTATGCGTCCTTGAGTCAGTTCTCACTTGAGCCTCGTATCGGATTGAAATACAATATCAACGAGAAACTCAGACTTAAAGCATCGGGAGGATTCTACTCTCAGAATTTAGTAGCTGCCAACTCAGACAGAGATGTTGTTAATTTATTCTATGGCTTCCTCTCAGGGCCTGACGATCTTCCAGAGGCCTTTGCTGACAATAAACTCCAATTGGCTCGCCATGCTATTTTTGGATTTGAATACGACCTCGGAAATTATGTTGATCTAAATGTAGAGGGATATGTGAAAGACTTCAATCAGATCACCAATATCAATCGAAATAAACTCTACGAAAGCAACGATTTTACCAAGCCTGAAATTCTGAGAAAAGACTTCATTGTTGAAACTGGTTTGGCAAGAGGAGTAGATGTATTGGTGAAGTTTGAATATAAAAACTATTATCTCTGGACTGGTTACTCTTACAGCATTGTTACGCGTGATGACGGTGTACGTGAATACAATCCGCACTTCGATCGCAGGCACAATCTAAACCTAGTTGGAACCTATGTTGCTGGCAAAAAGAAAGAATGGGAGTTTAGCGTTCGGTATAATTTCGGTTCTGGCTTCCCTTTCACCCCAACACGTGGCTTTGTGCCCAATCAACCTTTCACTAATCCTAGTGGAACGCCGAATGTAAACTACGATTACACCGTAGAAAACGGCGATGTGAAAGTGCTGTATGGTGAGTTGAACTCCAAAAGACTGCCCAATTATCACAGGTTTGATATCAGTGCAAAGCGAACCTTTGTTTTCGGCAAAAACAGCATTTTAGAGCTGAATGCAGGGGCTACCAATATGGCCAATAGAGAAAATATTTTCTATTTCGATAGAACTGATTTTAAGCGTGTGAATCAATTGCCTATTATGCCAACGGTTGGATTTAACTTCAAATTCTAATCATCGAGTTGACGTAGGGAGAACATAATGAATTGTTCATTTTGAAATGGAGAAAGACGCATTGTAAACCTTAGATTTGAATTTCTCTTAAAGAAGGTATTCATGTATAGGCTCCCCTTTCGTTTTTTACTCCTACTTAGTTTATTTAGCCTTCATAATGAGACTCTTGCGCAAGACATCATTGCCAATCAGACACAATACAACTTCCAATCGGCAAACGAATCTCAGAGTCGAAATCTGAGTGTTCAGCTGACAAACAATTCAACTAAAACAGCGCATATTGTAGGCTACAGTTCCATATCACCCTTTGGAAAGCGTGCCTTTAGATTGAATGATTCTATTTTTTCCATTCCTGCCGGTGGCAGTTATTCTCTAACGGTCTACTTCCAACCACTTCATAATATTTTGTATCAAAGCGATCTTGTTCTTCATACAGATTCAGCTTTTGGCAGCATACCCATTTCACTTCAAGGACAAGGCACTTTTTCAAATACGTATTATGCATCCACCCAAAACCAAAGCGGATCATTACTAAAAAGCACCCTTCATAACATTATCTCATCGGGTTACAATCAGCTGAGCTACAATACGGCCCGAGATGAAATGTATAGCTATGTAGACAATATTGGAGGGCAAGTAAGTTGTGTTTACACAGGCAGAAGCGCCACTTTTAATACACGAGCAGGTGCCAATGCGAATAATATCAACGCAGAGCACACCATGCCCCAATCTACTTTTGGCAGTGCTTCACCCATGCAAAGCGATATCCATCATCTCTTTCCTTGCGATGCGAGCGCCAATAGTGTGCGCAACAACCATCCATTCGGATATGTGCCTAGTCCTACATGGAGTGTAGGCGGATCAAAATACGGAAGTTCTGTTTTTGAACCTCGCGATTTTCATAAAGGCTCTGCTGCGCGCGCGCTCTTGTACTTCCTATTGCGCTATCAAGATTACAACGGATTTATTTCAGCAATGGAATCGAATTTACTTTCTTGGCACAATCAATATCCACCTACAAGCGACAATAAATCCAGAAATGATCGAGTCTATGTAGTACAAAATAATCGGAATCCACTGGTAGACTATCCGCAGTTTTCTCAGCGATTGGGTTCTTTCTCAGGCAGCGGCGCCCTTCCTACCCTCAATACTTGGCGAGCTTTTACAGACACCTTGTGGGTTGAAAGTGGAATAGAAGCTTGTTTGAGTGTTCAGAACACGGGCAATACAACCGCTCAGATTAGTGGCACCAACAGCAGCGCGCCCATAAGCTTAAACGTTTCCAACAACACCATTGGCAGCGGACGAACCACTTGCATTCGGATTCAGGCAAGCACCAACTCGTCTTTTTCACCTACTTTGGTTACCATCCAATCCAGCAGCCATTCGAATCTAAACGTGTATGTTGCGTCTAGAGGGAGTTCAAGTGGTCCACCTGTAGGCTCCATTCCTTCGCCTTCTCAGCTAAGTGCTCTATCGAGTGGAACGCAACAACTGAGCATTCAGATAGATGCGCCCACCTCGGGCTATGGAACTCTATGGAATGGAATGCTCGTATTCGCAAGCACTCACCCTTTTGTAGATTTCAACCTCAACAATCCTTTGGAGGCATCTTCGTATACTGCCTCTAGTCAATTTGGAAGTGGAAGTAGTGTTGTTTCAGATTTGGGTCAAACCGGCTATTGTGTTGCTAAGAGTGCCGCTGCGGGCAATGTTTCGATCACAATCAACGGATTAACACCCAACACAAACTATTATATCTATGCCTTGTGTTATAAGCTGGTTTCTGGAAACGACGATTTCAGTACGGGTATTCAAAGTGGATTTAGCACTGATCCAATCATTGTAGTTCCGCCTGCACCCAGCACTTGTGAGGGAGGAATTTTCTTCTCAGAATATATAGAGGGAAGTTCAAACAACAAATGCCTTGAGCTATTCAATGCAAGCGACAGCACCATTAATTTGAGTCAATTAACCATTTATACGCTCTTTAATTCTGGTCCGAGTACTAGTAGCTATACTCTATCAGGCAACCTAGCTGCAGGTTCAACCTATGTTATTTGCAATTCATCTGCCACCAGCGATTTCACCCAAAATGCCAATATAAACCTGAGTCAGAGCATTGTAAACTTCAACGGAAATGACCTTGTAAGCTTAGTGAAAATCTCAACCGGTGATACATTGGACAGGATTGGAGATCCGAATCAGATTAACACGATCTGGTCTATTCCCAGTGGTTCAGGAAATACTCAGAACTACACTTTGGTAAGGGCAGACAGTGTTCGCTACGGAGGAAAAACATGGGCTAAATCGCGATTGCAATGGTATGCCTTGCCTTCGAATACTTCGGATTCATTAGGCAGTCACAGTATTAAGCCTTGCGCCAGTTCTAGCTTGCCTTCTCTGCCCTATGCCTACTCTCCCAGTGGAGATCAATTTGGCAAGACTGTTTCATTAGGAAGCGAGTATGCTTTTATAGGATCGCCAACCTATGCCGGCTATTTACCTGAATCTGCAGATGGCGATGAAGGAGGACTACAAACTCGAATGGGTGCCGTGTTCATTTATAGAAAGGTAGACGGACAGTGGATTGAGTGGCAACGCATACAGCCAATAACCGCCAGTGAAGGCTCACGCTTTGGCGAATCGGTTTCAGGCAATGACTCTTTCTTTATTGTCGGAGCGCCAGGGGAAGGAGTAGACTCAACAGGGTTTGTATATATCTATGAAAAAAATGCATTCGATCATTGGAACCTTGTAGTTAGAACCCATTTGGGTGGAAGTACAAATCCATCTGCCCAATTAGGAAGCAAGGTAGAATTATCCGACACTCTTGCAGCGGTTTCAACAGCCTATGGCAAAGGGAAGGTTCAGCTATTTAGAAGAAAGGCCAATGGCCAATGGTATCCAGCTGGCCTTTTAGAAGCCGCCGATGGTTTTATTGGAGATGGATTTGGAAGTGCTCTGTCCTTTTCAAACGACAGTCTACTTATAGGAGCTGAAGGCAATAGAGCAGCCTATCTCTTCGCAAATCAAAATGGGAACTGGAATTTCCAAAATAAATTCACTCCCTCCGTTGTTTCGGCTAGTTCAAGCTTCGGCCACGCTGTTTTACTTGGAGACGGTCATTGTTTTATAGGCGATCCAGATGTAGAAAGAGTGTATGAATTTCAGAAAGTAGGCTCGCTCTGGTTGGAAGGATTTCTTGAAGCAAATGATAAAAATGAAGGCAATTATTTTGGAACTGCTTTAGACTCTTTCAATGGAAATCTACTGATAGGCTCAGATGGAAGCAATGGCGGTTCAGGTAGTGTATACCATTTTATACACTTGAACAACAGTTATACTCAGACTCAAAAAATTATTCCATCAGGAACCACTTTGGGTGCAAGAATAGGCAAGAGTTTGGACATCCATTCTACAGAATTACTCATTGGTGCCCCCAGCCTACCTTTTCATCCAAACACCTCAGCCAATTCTTCAAAAGGAGGCGGAATCTACTTTTTGGTTAGTCCGTTTTAAAAAGAATGGAGGGTCAGAGCCCTCCATTTCATATGCGAATACCCGTTTTTCCCTAGGAGTATACACTTGATATTTTTATACTTAGCTCTACTTTCTCCTGAATAGCCTCAAAATCGAATTCGCCATTTGGTTTTTTAACAAAGAGCTGCGAGCCCATTCCAACACAAGAAGCACCCGAAGAAAACCAGGCCTTTAGATTCTCTTGCTCAGGCTTTACTCCGCCGGTAGGCATAATCTTGAGCCAGGGGCAAGGCGCTTTAGAAGACTTAATCATTGCCGGGCCATAAATATCGCCAGGAAAAAGTTTCAAAAGAGGTACACCCCACTCATAGGCTGTTTGCATTTCAGTGAGTGTACCACATCCGCCAGTCCAAAGGATACCCTGTTCTTTTGCGAACAAGGCCAGACTTTCTTTAATGAATGGTGAAACCAAGAAATCAGCTCCTACTTTCAAGAAAGACTTAGCTTGGTCTACATTGGCAATTGAGCCAATGCCCAATGCCATCTCAGGATAATGGATTTTACAAAAAGTGGCCAATTCTTCAAAAACCACTTTAGCCTGATCTCCACGATTTGTAAACTCAATTACACGAGCTCCACCCTTATAACAAGCTGCCACCAATTGCATGGCAGTTTCTGCATTGGCCTCATAAAAAAGAGGAACAATTTTAGTTGAGAGCAAGAGCTCAAGTACCTTGTTTTTATCCATGTTAAAAAAATTATCGAGCTACCCTTCCAGAGGCATCGCCTTTCATTAAATTCTCAACCTCTTCAATAGTGGCAAGATTGGCATCTCCGTAAATGGTATGCTTTAGACAACTGGCTGCAACAGCAAAATCTAAGGCCTCCTTATCAGAACCATAGTTCATTAGTCCATAGATTAATCCACCCATAAATGAATCTCCACCTCCAACTCTATCCACTATATCCGTAATCTGATAAGTAGGAGCCGTAACGAACTCTTTACCATTATACAAAATACCAGACCAGCTATTGTGAGAGGCACTAATAGACCCTCTCAGTGTAATAATTACTTTCTTGGCTCTAGGAAAGCGATCCATCAATTGTTTGCAAACACTTTCATAGGCATTAGACTCCATGCTATGTGCTTGATGTACATCC
>CALCFH010000377.1 GCA_937900215.1 uncultured Cryomorphaceae bacterium | reverse complement strand
GCCGTTCCGATGGCATTGGTTGCATAGGCTCTAGCATAATAGGTGGTAGACGGACTTAATCCGCTTAAATTACTTGTAAATGAGCCACTACCTGAACCATCATTGGTGAAAGAATGACTCAAATCTGGAACTGGATTGGTGTGATACACTATGCCTCTAGCCAATATATTGGATCCACCATTGTATATAATATTTCCTCCTAACTCTGCTGTGTAACTCAGAATTGCAGTGGGTGATGTTGTTGTTAAAGACGCTAAATCAGCACTGTGCTGTTGTACACCTTCTTGAAGACTGCCTGATGGAGAGGTAAGGGTAGCATAAAATAATTGCCCAAGACTTAAAGAGACGCTTCCACCCGCCGTAACAATGTCGCCACCGGAGGAGAAAGACTCTTGACCAAATGCCGTAATAAAGATTACAGAACAAATCAAAGTCAACGCTTTTTTGTATAACGTTAGAATCATTTTAGTAGGGCGTTTAGGTTTTCGGATAGAATGCAACGGTAAGTGCTTATGAATTAGATTGCAATGCTAGCAATGAAATTTAGTGATGTACAATTGAAATAGTGCCTGCTATTTCACGTTTGCGCGAAAGTTTTTCAGAACGAGAGAGCATAATGGATGACGTCCTTTTGCTATGTATTTCAGATTATTAGGTTGGGAAGAGGTGCTTGCTTTCAAGCTCAGGTATAAAAATGTTGGAAAATGCAAATGGCAAAGATTTCGGGACATCACCATTCTATTCCCCAACGGTACGCAATTAGATTATCTGATTGGATTTCCCCATCCTTGTTCAAGCTTTCGGATACGTCCAGAAAGAATACTTTCTTGTTTTCACTTTCATAGAAAGAGCCATTTTATTAGTTCAGAAATACTTAGTCTTAAATCTGCATTCATTCTGATGTTTATTTGGGCTTTTTCAAACGATGCTTTTCATAAAAAAAAAAGACGGCCATTGGCCGCCTTTTTTTTATGGATTTTATTCCACCATAAGTTTTTCTCGATAAGGCTTATCATCCGTGATCACCTCTATATAATACATACCTCTTTTATATTGGGTGGTCTGTAAAACAATATAATTCTGACCAGCACCCAGTGCTTGGAGCTCAATGCTCTCAATCAACGCACCATTTGTTGAATATACATTCAACTTTGCCGATGTGCCTGTCTTTCTGGCAATCTCAATATTTACAATCCCGTTGGACGGATTGGGATACATACTCAATTTGCTAAAGACATCCTCAGACAAACCAATATTGGTTCCTACACTTATTTCAATTAAAGCGTCTTGGGTAAAAAGATTGTCCGAAATGCGCAAGACTACTTTGTAGGGTTCAGGACGGAAATCACTGAGTGCTGGAAGCCAATCTAAAACGCCTACTATTTCTGAGCCATTTCCTGTTAATGAATAGGCGAAATTGTAACTTGGATGATTTGTCATTCGCAATTCGCCATAATCTGCCATGTCTAAAGCAACGGCAGAATCAGGATGCTGACCGATAAATTGAATTTGTATTGGCGTGCCATAATAGGCTTGGAAGCTAGGAATACCATTGGCATTCACATTCCAATTCGGATTATTCGCAATGAGAGGAGAGTTGCCTGTTCCCACTACAATATATTGCATATCCCTTCGAATAGAACCAATTAAAACACCGTTTCTATATTCTTCAACCAAAATACTTGCAACGAAATTCCCGATCATATTCGCAGTCCAACTAATCGTTCCAGTAGCAGGATCAATGCTAAATGGGTTAGATGGATCTGAG
>CALCFH010000376.1 GCA_937900215.1 uncultured Cryomorphaceae bacterium | reverse complement strand
CAGTCTATTATTAAGGGACAAGTGCAAGAAGGGCAGTCTCAACGAGGATATTTTCACCTAATACGGTGAATTTAAAAGCTTGTTTATCAAAATAGTATAAACTATTTGCGTTTAAACTTTTTTGTTTAAAGAATTGTTATTCATTGAACAATTGGTAATTACAATGTACTTAAAGGTTGCGCTTTGTTGGTTCTTAGTGTTTTTCTCTTCAATTCAAGCTTTTGCTCAAGCTGGAGTTGAAAAAACCTTTGGTAGTCCATTGAGCACCGAATTACGGGTGAAGTCAAATTCTACAGGACTGGTTCTTTCTTCTTTAAGCAGATTGCAGTTCGCCCAATACGACGAATGTGGAAATTCACTGTTTGCTTTACAGTTTAGACGGCAAACCAATCCAGCTGCAATCTTTGAGGCCAGAGACTTTATCCAACTTAGCAATGGAGATTTTGCCTATCTCATAGCTGCCGCTTCTGGAAATCTATTCAAATCAGTTGTAGTGCGGATAACCAATTCAGGCACCATTGTTTGGTCGAATGAAATCTACAACCCAAATGCGGATGTACAGTTTAATGATTTCTCTTTAATGGAAGACAGTCAAGGAGATTTGTTGGTTTTTGGTACTGTTCCTCAGACGCTGTTTGGAAATACTTTTCCGAGATTAACCAAAATTGATGCAACCAATGGAACGGTGTTATGGACAAGGTCTTATCTTATATCTCAGCCTTTTGGAAAAGCTATTATCACCTCTGATGATGGTGTTTTAATACGCTTAGGCAGTACGCTTTTAAAAACCGACTCCAACGGAAACAGGCTGTGGACAGTGAATGCAGTTGGCCTTTCGGATAATTCTAACGAAGTGTTGGAATTATCTGATGGATACATTATTACAAATAGTAATCAGAATACTGATTTTATAGAAATTTTAAAATTTGATTTTCAAGGAAATCCCATCGCCAGAAAAGCCATACGATTGGTTGCCTCTGCATTTGACTTAGTTAAATCTGGAAGTAATTCATTTATCGTTGGGCTTTTTCGAACCAATACCCCCTTTTCTACTCCTGCTGATTTAATAGAGTTTACTGACAATTTAGATTTTATTCGAAACACTCGAACGTCATTACCCCTAATTGGTACGGATTTGGAATTCAATTCCAAACAAGAAGCCATTGTTGTGGGTAAACCTACAGGAATAAATGGAGGCCTTGTTCACTTCAATTCTGATTTCAGCACTAGTTGCAATGCAGGAGGAGTAAGTCCAAGTTTTTTAGATTTAAGCTTTACAACAAATTCTTTATCCATCGGACAAAGCAACCTCACTCTCAACAGTCGTGCATTTCCTCTGATTGTAACCTCCTTTAATTTGAGTGAAACTGTTCTTTGTTCTGCCAGCCCACCCTCAATTTCATTGGGTCCAGATAGGTCATTCTGTGCCAATTCCACCGAGCTCTCGAACACATTGGGAGGGCATTTTGACAACTATTTGTGGAGTACAGGAGAAACCACACCAACCATTAAACCAAATCAAACAGGCACCTATTGGTTGCAGGCATCCAGTTCATGCTCAGGACAAACAGCATCTGATACCATTGAGGTGAGTGTCTTTCCGAGCATTGAAATAAACCTTGGTTCTTTTGCCACTATCTGTGGCAACCAGATTACAGAGCTTGTTGGTCCTGAATGCACTAATTGCAGCTATTTATGGAGCAACGGAAGTCAAAACAGAAGCACAAACATTTTTGAAGTAGGGACCTATTGGCTAGAAGTTGAAAACCAAAATGGCTGTACTTCCTCAGATACTATAGATGTCAATTTCGGCTTTTGCGATTGTAAAACATACATCCCCTCAGCGTTCAGCCCGAATAACGATGGAATAAATGACACCTATTCTCTTTCCGTAGCTTGCGAAACCAATTCTTTCCAGTTTCTAATTATTGATAGATGGGGAAGAGTAATCTTCAAAACCGATAATCAAAATTTCAGTTGGGATGGCACTTTAAATGGTGAAAATTGTACGATTGGTTTTTACAGTTATCGCTTGGAGTTCGCTCCTATATCTTCTGACGGTTCTGAGCAGATTCAGGTAAAACAAGGCCAGCTTCAATTGCTCCGCTAATTTTTCTCGCTTATTTAGGCAATAATTGAAATAGATCAATCAGTGCAAATAAGCGAGTAAAATATTTATACTGAATTAATTGCCTGTGTAGATTTTACTTCCGTCTACATTGGTATTTTCATTTACATACCAGTCTTCAAACTGAGTTCCACCTGATTGAGACCAAGCAGCAAAATATAAATAGGCTTCTGTTATATCCACCTGCTCTTTAGGGTAGGCAAAGGTATTTAGTCCGCTTAGATGAATGGCCCAAGGCATTCCGTTTGCGGTAGAATAGCTTATGCCTTGAGACAAATCACTTCTATCTGCCCCATCTCCAAAATGTTTAGCATCTGCCAAATCGGTTGGTGCATGGTTCTTTAAATGCACTTCTTGTCCTCTATTTCCATCTACAATAATAAATGGATTAAAAGGTGCATTGCTAATTTGACTCATAGAAATAGGTTGATTAAGAACAATTTGCATAGAAACCATTTTAGAAGCAACAGCGGGGTTGCCAGCAATGGTATTTACAAAAGTTGATCTAGACACTCCCATTAGTTCTTTTACCTGATCCGTAACAATAAATACCGCAGAACTCTGACCTGCCTCTGTATTATTGCTGTTTAATTGGATGTCATTTCCAAAGAGCTGTGGAGAAGTAGCACTGGCGATGTCTGAGGGAAGAAGTCCGGCGATCTGAACTCCAAATCCGTTATTTCTATGCGCTCCGGAAGCAATAAAATTATAGTCTAATTTAATCTCTACCAGCTGATTGTTGGCATTTGAAATCAAGTTAGCAGAATAGTCTACTACTACATCGTTAAAGTCATAATCGCCTTGATAAGGCCAAAGATCTTCAAAAGCCAAACTTCCAAAAGCAAAATTATCGTTTGCACGTAAGGGGTCATTTGGGTAATCATCATCTGTATCCACTATCCCATCACCATCGGTATCTAACGGAACACCTAAATTGGGCAGATTTGCCGATGATATTGCGCCATAATTACTTGCAGAAACAAAGAACAATGCATCGTTGAAATCGCGATCAGAGCCTGAGTTATCCCGATTGATATCTTCAAATCCTAGAACAATGCGTTGCCTATTTCGGTCAATCAGAGCTACATGATGTTGAGAGGTAGCAGCGCTAGCCATTCGCACCATTATTGGTATTGAAGGAAGCCTCAGAGAACCAATTAATCGCAGAAGTATTGGTTTGCTGACTGCCAGACTTCCAAGCATTTTGAAGCAGAATCCAACCCAAACTTGTTCCCGCCTTAAATGAACCAAGCTTAACTCTATTGCCAGGTTGCAAACCTCCTCCAGAACCTTGTGCGCTCGAGTTTGGAAATAGTATAAAGATTGAGTCGATATCTGCCTTTGTAGCAGGAAGATTTGAAGTACTGTATTTATAAAACGCCAATGCATTCTGGTACCCTGCACCCTCGTGTAAAAACGTCAATGAAATATCTGTGTCTTCGGTAAGATGAACGTTATCATCGAAGCTTGGATCGATTAAGGCCAAATCCATTGAACTGCGTTCAGGCACAACTGCATTTACCTCAGCAATAAAAGCTGCATCAACAATGTCATTTACAGGCTCTAAATTGGATGGAACGCCTTGATTATTGAAGCTACTTAAATAATAATACTTTCCATTTAGGTGGATGGGGGTATGCGCCAATTTTTGATTTTTCAAAGAACCCGTATTTGGAATCAACTCACCTCCAAAAGTGAATGAAATGCGGTTTGAATTAATTTGAGTAAAAACTTCATTTACCATTCCAACTCTATTTACCCTCACAAATACATTTCTTAGATAGGATGGAATTTCAAACTTGCTCTCGAATTTTCCATTTGCATTGGTCGTTCCAGAAAACAGAAGCTTTCCTCCTTCTTCAATAGACTTATCGTATATATAGACTTTCGAATTTGGAAAAGCAGAACCTTGAAGGTCTTTTACGCTAATGTCAATTTCAACCGATTGGGAAGTGGAAAAACTAAAGTTCGCTGGAATATTCATAGAAGAGGAACCCTCTATACCCGATAAGGAAGGAGATTCGATAGAATCTACTTCTTTTTCACATGAGACTAAAACCGCAGCACAAAACAAGAAAGACAGAAACTTTTTCATGGATGACATTTATGCCAAACCCTTTTGCAATACTGAAGCCAATTAAATAAAACGCTATTTTACAGCGCTTTAATAAAAATGGAATGTGCTCCTTTGTCTCATTTTGAATTACATTTCCATTTTTGAGAACTATTCCAATAATAATCCTGAAGTGTATCTAGATCGACAAGCGAGCCATTCGATTCAAACAAACTAAGCATGGATGAATGGTCAAAACGAAAATAAGTTGCGATAAAAAGAAAACAGAAAAGAAAAACCCCGTCCACATACATGGACGGGGTTTGTCGGGGTGGCAGGATTCGAACCTACGACCTCCTGCTCCCAAAGCAGGCGCGATACCGGGCTACGCTACACCCCGAAACTTCCTTTTAAAACCAAAGGAGGCTTCTTTTCTAGCGGTGAGAGGGGGATTCGAACCCCCGGTACCGTTGCCGGTACGGCAGTTTAGCAAACTGCTGGTTTCAGCCACTCACCCATCTCACCTCTGCTCCTCTGGTTAAAGAGGATGGCAAAAGTACATTGTGTTTTTCTTTCAAGCAACAAAAAATTTCAATCAGGATATGCTACCCTAAAATGATATATTTCTTGAAGCTTTTTCTTAATTGCTTCCTTGGCAATGCTTATTTGCGCCAGGGTTATTGCCGCATCAGAAAATTGATTTTCAGCCATTTGATGATCTACTATTCGATCAACCAGCGCTTCAATTTGTTTTGCATCTTTTTGAGTCAAACTTCTGCTTGCCGCCTCGGCTGAGTCTGCAATCATTAAAATTGCGGTCTCCATACTGAATGGTTTTGGCCCAGGATAGCTGAATTTCTTCAGATCTATCTCCTCTGTTGGAAAGTTTTTTAGCGACTGTCTATAGAAGTACTGAACCGTGCTACTGCCATGATGTGTGCGTATGAAGTCAATCAAGGTCTCCGGCAGATTATTACTACGCGCTAAGCGTATTCCATCCTTAACATGTTGGATAATTATCTGAGCGCTTTCTTCAAATGCCAGATCATCGTGAGGATTCACTCCCGTACTTTGATTTTCTATAAAGTATAAAGGGTTTAACATCTTGCCAATATCATGATACAGCGCCCCAGCCCTTATGAGCAATGGGTTTCCTCCAATAGCCAACACCGCAGATTCTGCCAAATTTGAAACTTGAAGACTGTGCTGAAAAGTGCCCGGAGCCTTTTGAGCCAACTCTCTTAAAAGTGGATTATTTGTATCTGTAAGCTCCAATAAACTTACATCCGACACCATTCCTGTTAACTTCTCGATTAGATAAATCATCGGAAAGGCTGCCAGAGTTAGAAGTCCGTTTACCCCAAGGAAAATATAATCCATAAATGGCACTTCGGAAAGCGTAGTATCTCTATAGAGGTAAAGGGATGTATAGACAATCACATACACGATTACTATCTTACCGAGGGTAACAAACAACTGTGCTCTCTTGTACAATAGATCAACCGATACAATGGCATAAAAGCCAGCTATGAAATGTAGAAAAACCATTGCGAGACCTTCAGGCGACAACAATCCGATACTCAATATAGCCAGAATATGAACGAAAAGAGCCAAGCGCGTATCGAAAAAAGCTCTCAGCACTATAGGTAAAATAGGTACAGGTGCAAGCAGTAAATATTCGTGACCAAACTGCAATGAAATTCGCGCCAATCCTGTTACTATGATCCACATCAAGAGCAGAGATAATAAACTTGAAAAATCGTTTAGAACATTCGGCCTAAATCGGGCTAGAAACAAATAGAGCATCAATAGCAACAAGGCTGTAAGCATGGCCACACCCAACAGCTCCTTCCATCGAGCAGAGGCTTCCTCCTCCCCACCCGAATAGGCCTCAGCTAAGGCCTCAAGCTTTCTGAAGCTAATTTCATCTACAAGGGCTCCTTTGAGTATGAGCACTTCGCCTTTTGAAATCTTGCCTTCATTTGGAGTTAGCATGGCCATTCTTTGTTCACACAATTGTGAGGT
>CALCFH010000375.1 GCA_937900215.1 uncultured Cryomorphaceae bacterium | reverse complement strand
GTAATGGATTGGAATGTAAAGAAGGAAATGCCGATGGGTAGGGCAATCTTCATCCATAGAACTGCATTCAATCCGATGCCTTCAAGAAGGAGGTTTAGGTTTTCAATAAAAAAGTTAGCGTATTTAAAATAGGCCAGCACACCCAAATTAATAACGAGAGAAGCAATGAGTAAGCTCTTCCTCTTTTTCGGCATCTGGCTTTTATCCATCTGATTTACAATGTGGAAATTGCCGATAAGCAAGGCCAATAGAAGCCAAAAGAAAAGAGGAGCGCCCCACATATAAAAAATCAAGCTGCCTGAAAGAGCAACCAAATTTCTTCTCTTCTCAGGAGCTAAGTGATACGCCATCATGAAGATTGGCAAAAAGAGAAGCAAGAAAATCACACTTGTGAAAACCATCTGTCTATGCTTGAGTGTTTTTTACTATCACCTTTTCGTAGACGGCAAGCGTTTCAATGGCTGCTTTTCGCCAAGAAAAATCAAAAGACCGCTCTAACGACTTCTCCTTCAATTCGAGGGTAAATTCTTTGTCGAATAAAATCTTTTGCATTTGCTGTTTAATGGAATCGGTATCATTGGGATCGGCAGGCAAACCATAGTGCTCAAGTAGTTCTTTCATAGAACTGTTGTTTCCATAAATTACTGGAGTTTTACAGGCCATAGCCTCAATAGGTGGAAGTCCAAATCCTTCGTAGTGAGACACATAACAAAGTGCTTCGGCTTCATTATATAGAATGGGTAAGTCACTTTCGTCTATAAACCCCGTAAAGATGATTTGCTTTTTATGGCGCAACTGCATCAATTCTTTCGACTTCCAACCATTCTTTCCACCGATGACTAAATGAATATCCAGTGCTGGAAACTCATCGAGTAAGTCATCGAAGGCCTTAATAGTATTGATTAAGTTCTTGCGCGGTTCCAAAGTAGACAGAGTAAAGAAAAAGGGCCCTTCTGGAATACCATATACCGTTCGGGTGTATAGGCCTTTGTTTTTGTTGAGATTGGGTCTAAACTTTTGATTATCGGCGGCGGCATAGACCACATGCAATCGATCTTCGGACAACAGCTCGTCTTTTATTAGATCTGTTTTTGTAGCTTCAGAAACGCAGAGAATATCTGCCTGCTCCTTTATGAAGAACTGCAATCCTTTCTCAGCTTTTTGCACATTATTAGCGGTATGATACTCGCTAAACAAGCGATGGGTGAGGTCGTGCAAGGTGAGTAAATATCGATTGTTTGTGCCTCTAAAGGGCTCGAAATGTTGAGGCAATGGAACGTGTATGAGATCGTATGTCCCCATTTCCAATCCACCTGATTGAGTCTCGAAATTTTCCTTCGCCTGCTCCTTGCCCGACTTTATTCGCTCGAAGAAATAAACGAATTTGGCAATGTATTTGGCAAATTTCAATCCCACCTTGATCATGGCTTGCTTTACCAGTTGGGTGAATTTTTCTCTGTAGGATTTCGGCACAAATTGTTTTAGAAAGCCCCGAATCAATTTCGAGATTTTCGCAAAACGATTGAAGTGATTCTCATTCTTTTTGGCATCAAACAAATTCTTGCCGTAGTCTTTTAAAGAATAGACTCGTCCCTTTAAAAAGAGATCGATTTGCCAGCGGGAATCAGGGTTTTGAACAACGGGATACAGAGCCTTGAGCAATTCGAGCAAATACCTTTTAATGCCATCGTTTTGGTGCATTAAGAGCTTATTCGCTTCAATGAGAATGTGCATTTTTCTTTCAGGCACTTCGGTTTCGATACCTAATAACTTCATTGCCTGATAGTCGAAGGCGGCATGAAGATCAGCAATATCTCCCTCTCGGGTGTAGCCCATTTTTTCCATGGTATTCCGGTGATAGCTCCAAAATAAATTTTGCAGCTCTCTATCGAGTTCTTCCTTCCAACCAAAGGCCTTTCCCTTTCTAAAAGATTTGCGAACAATGGCCAGTTCTTCTTCTTCATTCGCCGCAATGCGTTTGCCTCTGCCGTATTTCGGTTGTCCGAATTTTAAATCTTTGAATCCAGGCAGCTTCTCCATTTTAGGCGCTGGAAGTGAAATAAGAACAGACATCCTATTCACCTGATTTATGGGATCTTGGATTAAATCCTCAAAACGCAAAACCATTGAAGCTCTACTGAGCCAATCCTGCACATTTAGGCTCCATCCACCAAAATAACTTTCTTCAGCAGCAACCATAGCTTCTATAAAATTCTCCCGAAAATTAGTGTCGGGTTCATAGATATCCCGTCGTTGATAGGCCATAGAAACAAGGGTGTCCCGACCATCTCGAACGATATAAATGGCTGGGATGTTGGGCGAATCAGGAATCAGCTCAAAAGGACGCATATGGGTTTTAACGAAAGGAAAGTCTTGGTAATTCTGCGGTTCTCCAATACCTTCATAGAAAGAACTGGATTCTAATCCGTATACCTCAAACAGTACATTACGCAAAAATGTATTTCCTGAACGCGGAAATGAGCTTAGCCAAATCATAGGTTCTTATTTAGGCTAAGAGATTGGTTTCTAATGAAACAAGCATCTTCGTATAACTGCATATCCAATTGGTTCAGTTTGGCAATTTGCTCGTATTCTATGGCAGAAATTTCCTTTTTAGAAAGGGCAGTCGCGTTGTGAATCCGATTGCTTATTGAGGGCCAGTTCATTACTTTTTCTAATCTAGCCAACTCTTCCTCAAAATGGTCTTGAATTCCAATAAAGCTAAATTGAGATAAGTCACATCCATCTAAAAATCGACTCATTACATTTTGATTGTCAGAATGTTGAGCAAACTCTACAAGTGATTTGCCCATTCTAGACATTAAGTTTTCATTGGCCCTTTCTTTGAGGCGATGCGCAATGATTTTGTTGAGAAAATAGTAGTTAGAAACCACTCTGTCTACAGGATGTCTTAACCATGTAATGAGAGGAGTACCTTCTTTAATGTCTACAAATTTGTGTAAATCCTTGTAGCTGAAATGACCATGTAAAACGCTGGTATTTCTTTTAAAGCCTGCTCTTTTAAAAGGTTTACCCTTTACTTCAATTGTACCAGAAGAGTAAATATCAAAATGTAAAACCCGCCCTTTTCCATATCGATCTTGCAAGATGGTACGGAAAGAGGTACCTGCCGTTTTAGGAATATGCAGAGACACCAGCTCTAAATGGCTACCTGATAATTTCAAAATCCAGCCACTTTAGATCCCAAGGCCTCTTTTTTGTTCATCATTTGTTTAATGCCGTAACCAATGTCATCGGTTTCACCCACAATACTGCCATTTTCCATTAAGATTAGTCGGGTAGCCAATTCTTCAAATTGCTCGAGATTGTGAGATACAAGAAGAACAGCTGACTTTTCCTTAATCTCAGCAAGGGTTTGCATACATTTTCTTCGAAAGTGTACATCACTCACTGCTAGTCCTTCATCAATGATGAGTAAATCGGGTTTTGCAAAAATGGAAATCGCAAAATTTACACGTGCTCTCATCCCAGCGGAGTAGGATCCGAAAGGCGCTTCTGCAAATTTCCCAATACCGGCAAAATCTAAAATGTCTTGTATTGTACTATCAATTTCTTTGGGCGACATACCAAAGAGTGCGCATTTCACCCTGATATTTTCCACACCGCTGTAGAACTTCTGGAAAGCTCTGGTTCGCTCAAAGACGGTAGTGATTCTTCCATTCACTTTAATGGTACCAGAACTAGGAGGGAAGGTGCCCATTATGGTGCGAATGAGGGTGGTTTTTCCAGCACCATTCATCCCTAAAATACCCACAACCTCGCCGCGCTGAATTTTTAAACTCACATTCTCCAAAGCCCAAAACTCTTTTCTTCTCAATGGAGGCAAGGAATGAGAATGCTCGAATTTGAAAATATCCTGTAAACCATAAAGCATATTCAGCTTCAGGTTGGTGC
>CALCFH010000374.1 GCA_937900215.1 uncultured Cryomorphaceae bacterium | reverse complement strand
CAAAGTGTGTTCGACCGAATAGAAAAGCACTTAATACTAGACTTTAAACCCAAAAGTTCTTTGGATTTTGGATGTGGAACGGGGCGACTTAGCCTCGCACTTGCCAAAAGATCTTCTAGGGTAATAGGGCTGGATGTTTCTGCCGATATGCTGAAGGAAGCGAAAAAGAATGGGGAGAAATACGGACTGAATAATGTAGAATTCAGATTATCAGATGATTCTCTTTCTCAGATAGATGGAGAGGCTTTTGATTTCATTAATTCATACATCGTTCTACAACACATTAATGTAGAGCGCGGAATGAAGATTATCGACAAAATGCTTGGGTTGCTGAATCCGGGCGGGATTGGCGCTTTACAGATTACATATAGTAGCAATAAGCTTAAGACCAATAAAATTGCCACCTATTTTCGCTATCGCATTCCTTTAGTACACAAGGCTCTGAACGGACTACGAGGGGTTCCGCTCTCTACCCCTTTAATGCAAATGAATTTGTATAGCATGAATTCCGTACTTCACTTATTGCAACAAAATGGAGTGCAGAATACCCAACTTCAATTTGAAGATCATGGCGACTATTGGAGTGCGCATATGATATTTCAAAAAATGGCTCTTTAGTCTTTTCTGCTTATAAGACTTACCTCTTCACATTTTCGTTGCTCTTAAAGTTCAAGCACTAAAGTTAGCCGAGCTTTTAAAGAAATCATACTGCTAATCCAAACGAAATGAACCCGAACCACATCTCTAAAGCCAAGCCTATATTTTGGGCAATTCTGTCCCTCCTAGTTGTTGCATGCAGCATGTCTTTAGAAGATGGAAATGACCATGAGAGCAACATAGATATACCTAAAACCCCTTCTCAGTCGGATTTTATTCTGTCGCTATCTCCACAACAAGAGGCGGCTTTGGATGCCTTCAATACCCTCCAAACTAGTACGGATGAAATAAATCATCTATACTCCACTTTTGCAAATAGTGCCCACTCCTGCTCTCCTGCCGAAACAAGCTTTAGTGTAACACAGT
This sequence comes from uncultured Cryomorphaceae bacterium, assembly GCA_937900215.1. Lineage (GTDB taxonomy): Bacteria > Bacteroidota > Bacteroidia > Flavobacteriales > Schleiferiaceae > RFXV01. The sequence goes on along the minus strand of CALCFH010000374.1, from coordinate 289 downwards.
CTCAATTAGCAGTCTATATGACTGAATTTGTTTCAAGACACTGTCAGAATCTTCAAGAAGACATTCGAAATAAACTCGCTGAAACTGCCGTTTTAGCCCAAGATACATACACTATTTTACACTGTAATAACCATCCATCCAATGAAAAGTACAAGAATGGTTTGCCCCTTTCTGGTACTTGGGTGCTGCCCAATATTGTTGGTCAAAGAGATGTTGTACTCATCTGGTGAAGATTTGGTGAAAGAATTAAACAATACAGATATAATGAAGAAACTACTCGTATTGATTG
>CALCFH010000373.1 GCA_937900215.1 uncultured Cryomorphaceae bacterium | reverse complement strand
ACTTAGATAAGCTAGATAGCTTAGAACTATCGAGAAAGGAAGAAAGAAGAATCGGATTTCCATTGAGTCGCCAATTAGTAGAACGAGAATTTATTATTGCTGCTGGAACTATTCAGAATGCAATTGATGCATGGAATGGCGAGTGTTCTTTAAATATTGCAGGAGGAACACATCATGCTTACGCATCACATGGAGAAGGTTTTTGTTTGATGAACGATATTGCAATAGCAGCAAATTACCTGATCGAGGAGTACAGTGCGGAGAGAATAGCGGTAATTGATCTAGATGTTCATCAAGGAAATGGAACGGCACATCTTTTTAATCAACACCAAAAGATTTATACGTTTTCTATGCATGGAGCAAATAATTATCCGCTTCACAAGGAACAAAGTCATTTAGATATTCCGCTAGCTGATGGAACAAAAGATGCAGACTATTTATATATTCTAGAGCAAGAATTGGATATTTTATTTCAAAAAGTTCGTCCTCAAATGGTTTTTTATCAAAGCGGAGTAGATGTGCTGGAGTCTGATAAGCTTGGTAGGTTGGCACTTACCAAAGAAGGGTGCAGGCAAAGAGATCGTTTGGTTTTTGAACACTGTAAACAGGCCGAGATTGGAGTGGCTGTAAGTATGGGTGGAGGATATTCAGATCGAATTTCTGATATTTTAGAGGCGCACACAAATACCTTTCGAGAGGCGAGATGGGTATTTGGCTAACAGAAAGAAAGCTCACAAGCTTTTTGTTAAGTTGGAATGAGTGAGGAATTAGGAGTGGAATCAATAGAAAGACTAAATATGGCGTTAAACATTGTACTAGTTGAACCAGAAATACATACCAATACAGGTAATATTGGGAGGCTATCATTGGCTTCAGGATCTAGGCTTCACCTAGTAAAACCGCTAGGATTTGAGCTTACAGATGCTAGGTTAAAACGGGCTGGATTAGATTATTGGAAATATGTAGACCTTGAGATTCATGAGAATGCTTCCGCGTTTTTTGAAAAGTATTCTACAAAGCCCATGGCTTTATTCTCGAGCAGAGCCGATCAGAGCTACTTGAGTATTGATTTTAAAGATGAAATGTTTTTAATTTTCGGCAAAGAATCTAGTGGTCTTTCTACAGAAATAGTAAATGCCTATTCAGATCACCTTTATAAAATTCCAATATATAGCCCTCATATACGCAGCTTAAATTTGGCTAATTCAGTAAGTATAGTTGTGTATGAGGCACTGAGGAATCTTTCGTAATTTCAATGCGATTAACTTTTGTTTACCAAGCGATTGCGCCAAAACAAAATGTGCTTTCACTTCTTTTTTTTGAAATAGGAGGCTTTGTTTAATAGATTTTACTGGTTTCGCAGCCTAGGATCTAAAATGCGATAGAGAATGTCTACACCAATATTTACTAGAACGAAGAGCATACCAATAACCAAGACAGCGCCCATTACAAGAGGTAAATCCAATAGTTGAAGCGCTTCAACAACCTGCTTTCCCAATCCGTTCCAGCCAAAAATATACTCAACAAAAACAGACCCGGCCAACATGCTGGAGAACCAACCTGAGGCAGCCGTAACCACGGGAATAATGGCATTAGGCATAGCATGTTTTCGAACAATATTCCATTCTGTCAATCCTTTTGAGCGTGCCGTTCGGATGTAGTCTAACTCTAAGACTTCCAGCAAACTACTGCGGGTAAGTTGGGTGATAACACCCAGCGGACGGATGCCAAGTGTAAAGGCAGGAAGGATGAGGTTTTTGAGTTTTAGTTGCGTTTTTTCGCCCAAATCATCGAGTTCAAATAAGTTTCCATTCATTTCTAAGCCTGTGTATTCGTGCAGAATAAATCCGAATATCCAAGCAATTAAAATGGCCGAAAAGAAGCTGGGTAAGGCCATTCCCATAGAGCTGAAAAGCACCAAAGCCTTGTCTAATTTGGAGTTGGGAAACATAGCAGCCAACATGCCCATGCCTATGCCAAGAAGCAGGGCAAGAGACATGGCGCATAGAGCAAGTAGCAGCGTATTGGGAAGAACTTGGGCCAGAATAGAGCCTATTTTTCTATTTCCTTTTTGGAAGCTCTCTCGCAGATAAGGCATCTTGAGTGCGAGGCTTAGTGATTCTCCTTTATAGACTAAGAATCCGCTAAACTTTTCTTCTGAGAAAGCGGTAAATCCTTCATCGGAATGCAGGGATACAGGAGATAAGTCGTTGATATAGAATAGATATTGTTTCCAGATGGGCAAGTCTAAGCCATAGCGTTCATAGATTTTAGCGAGTTGTTCGCTGTCTTCTCTTTGCCCCATCATCATACGAGCGGGATCACCGGGCAATACTTTAAACAGAAAGAAAAGAATGCTTATCAATCCAAAAGCAACCGCCAAGCCTTGTAGAAACCTATCCCAAAGAAATCTCATTGTCTACATTAAAGACTCAAGTTCTTCTCTAGAAGGAAGATCGTTGTAATGCCACTTACCCATTACGGTTCCTTTGTAGAGTAAAATCACACCAGGATTGGAGCGGATCATGGTTTTTAAAGTAGTTTCATCTAGATTGGCTAAAGAAAATGGAATTTGCTCATCAATCACAAAATTGATCATTTCATCTCCACCACTAGCAGTCAGACCGAGGGTTTTTATTTGAAGGTCTTCATTGACTTTCACCCAATCTCTGAGCATTGCAATGCCCTCCTTATTGGCTTTCGATAATTGTCGAATGGGTAGGAGGAATATCCATTCTTGATTCAAGACCTCTTCTGTAACATCTATATCGTTTAGAATAACACTAAAGTCGTGAACAGGTGGTTCGTATCCTTCCTTAATTAAGACCGACTGAGTTTGGTTTTCTTGAATGACCCACTCTGGTTTTTCCCACCATTTCTCGCTAATGTAATCATCGCTATTTACTGTGATTTTCTCTCCACTTTCATTTTCGAGCGTATAAATAGTACCGTATTGGGTAGGCTCTAGTCCCATTTCTTCCGCAGATTTCATGCCTTCAGGAATGCTTTTTCCAACCGCATAGGGTCTAAAATCGATAAAGGGAAGATGTTCCAAAACGTACCAACCCAACAAGGCGCTTACCAAAGTTGCAGAGATCATTTTCAGCTTCATTAATCCAGGCGAAAGAAGCGGTTTAATATGCTGTGCTCCGCTGAAAAGGAAAAGAATAAGAACCAGGAGAATGACATCTTTTGAAAAAGACTGCCAAGGGTTAAGTGGGATGGCATCTCCAAAACAACCACAATCGGTTACCTTATTAAAGTAGGCCGAGTAGAAGGTTAAAAAAGTGAAGAAGACAATGAGGGCGAGAATAGATCTGAGAGTCCATTTTACCTTATATCCGATTAGAAGAGCCGTGCCTAAAATAATTTCAAATAGGATGACGCCCAATGCAATGGGTAAGGTGTAATCGTTTAAGAATGCTAGATTTAGTACATCTGGGGCAAAGTAATCATGC
>CALCFH010000372.1 GCA_937900215.1 uncultured Cryomorphaceae bacterium | reverse complement strand
TACTGCCTTAATGTCTAAGGTAATGACCAATGGAAACGGAAGAATTAAGTTTCCAATCAACGAACCTGCCGAAGGCAAGAAGAAAAGCCAGATTGAAGAATACATTGATTTCTATAATGGTGCAGGCGTGCAACACATTGCTCTTGCCACAGACAATATTATGGAAACGGTAACGGCACTGAAAAAAAATGGAGTAGAATTCCTGTACGTTCCAGATACCTATTATGATGATCTTTTGGATCGTGTGGGTGAAATTGACGAAGACTTGGCGCCATTGAGAGAGCTGGGAATATTGGTAGATCGCGACGATGAAGGCTATTTGCTTCAGTTGTTTACCAAACCCGTACTCGACAGGCCTACCATGTTCTTTGAAATCATTCAGAGAAAAGGAGCTCAATCCTTCGGAAAAGGAAACTTTAAGGCCCTATTCGAATCTATAGAAAGAGAACAAGAGCGACGCGGTACTTTATAGGCTGTACGCATTAAATTAGAAAGGCTGCCGGATGGGCGGCCTTTTTTATGCGGAATAAAGCGCTATTTTCAAATGCCTTTTGGTAGATTCTATCTCCCTTTCATGGCTTCTAGAATTCTCTCTATCTGCTGCATATGCCGCTCATTGTGATTAATAGTGAATTGAAAAACATCGCCCAATTTTAACTTTAGCACGGGATGTGGATGTTTAAACTCTAGCAGAAATCTACTTTTAGTGCACTTCTACGCTACTTTCGCCTTACTCTTTTGCCTCTCTTATTTTTGGGAGTTAAAATAGGCCGAGACATTCTAAACCATAACCGTTCTGTAGAACAGAACAACCGCTTTTCTTCCTCCCAATTCTACCATTGGGCTGTTTTAGCTGCATGATTTTCATTGGTTTTACTAACGCCGCTCTATATTCATTACAAACAGAACCCTTAAAAAAACAGGCGACTTGGAAAGGGGGATATAAGTATGTAAGGGATGCGATGCATCGCCTCTCTGCCAATTGACCCGTAAAGAATACACCTACAACAATAGAAAACAGCCAATAATAATCCAAAAAAAGCTGTGCGTATTTTCTGTAGTCCGCTGAAAGCTAGGCGCAGCGCGGGATTCCTACAAGTGTTAAAGTGGAAACTTAACTTTTCGGTAATACAAATATAGACTACATTGGTGGTGTTCATTGGCCATGGATTTTAACTTAACTTTAAACTCATTTAAAATGCAAACCGCAAACCGCAAACCGCAAACCGCAAACCAAAGACCATTGTAAATGGAACCCAGTAAATCCTTCCATCTACCTTTATCTTTTCAGCTTCCTTTTATTAAATTTTCTTTCTTCCTGCAATAAAGAACCAGTGTCTATTCAGCAGGCTGCACCCCCTACAACTGAAATTCAATTCATGGTAGGCGGAATTCATGAAGGTCTTTCAGATTTTTTAGATGATTTTTATAATGAGACCGGTTTTTCTTTAGGTAGAACCCTTCTTGTAACCGATAGTCTCCTTGGAACGCTTACTGTGATTGAAATCGTTTTGGATTCAGATAGCAGCCGAGCAAGAGGATATGCGGTTATGGACGAAGCCGAAGAAGAGTTTCTCTACTTTGTAGATGTAGATAGAGCTAACCACGTTTTAAGTTATACGGATGTATTAAATGAAGTTTCAGAACAAATAACTGGAATTGATACACTTGAATTTTATGACGAAACAGATAGATATGATTTTTATTCTATCCTTCAGAATGTTGAAAATGGTAATGCGCCAGATGGAAGCACTCAAAACCCTACACAACGTCGAAGAAGGTTTTGGGGATGGACGCACTTACCTCCAGTACCAGTTAGCGGATTACCAAACACTTGCAGATGTGCTAAATACTATGATATCTTCTGGATTGAAATAACTTCTGGATCTGAATTATGTCTGTGTTAATAAAGTGTACTTTGAAATGAACAGCTTATGAAAT
>CALCFH010000371.1 GCA_937900215.1 uncultured Cryomorphaceae bacterium | reverse complement strand
CCGCAGCATAGCCCTGAGTGGTTTCTTTGACGTATTTGGCACCACTAGCCTGAATGGTTTCGGCTGTTTTGTCTTTTGAATTATTGTCAACTACTATTATTTCAATAGGATAGCTCGGTTTTAGATCAGATAAACTATCGAGGGTACAAAGAAGATTGCGCTCTTCATTCCAAGCAATTACAATGATTGAAACTTCTGGCTTATCACTTTGTAATTTCAAAATACGATCCCGAATACCCTCAAATTCCAAAGATGGAATTTCGTCTATGGTTTTATTTTGAAAGCGTTGTTTTTTACTTAATTCCTTTGAAATCCGATAACTTGGTATCATACACATTCGTTATAAATCGCTAATGTTTTTTGAGCAGATGAAATCCAACTAAACTCCTTTGCTCTTTGCAAGCCCAATTGAGCGTATTCTTTACAAAGCTCTGGACTGGAGAGCAAATTAACCAAAGCGCTTGCAATTTCATCACTACTTTCTGGGTTTACTTGAATTGCCGCTGTACCGGCAATTTCTGGCATGGATGAAGTATTGGAGGTTATTACGGGGATGCCGCATGCCATGGCCTCGATAATAGGCAATCCAAAGCTTTCCCGAAAGGATGTGTAGAGCAAGGCCTCTGAAAGATTTAGAATGGTTGGCATATCTTGATTGCGAACATATCCAATACTTACCACTCGATTAGCATACTTCACCCATTCAGGTTCCTTGGTCAATTGTGGCAAAAGATCTGTATTTAAATCTGCCACCACCAGCATACACTCTTCGTTTAAACTTGAACAGGCTTTTAAGAAACCCAAAACCGTTTTGTACGAGTTCTTTTTTGGGTCAGTGTTTCCCATAAAAAAACAAAGCGGCCTGGTAGGCCATACACTTGCCTCACCTCCTCCTCTTGACTTTTTGATGATTGAGGTCTAAAATGATCCGAAACACCATTGTAAACCGTATGCAGCTTACGCATATCTAATCCGGCAAAATGCATTATAAAATTATCTCGTTCAAAATTTGAAACCGTGATAATCTTAGCAGCCTTGTACACCAAGCGATACACAAGCCACCTTCTGTACATATTTCCGAAGCGTTGGTACGAAGTATAGCCGCTTTGAAAAAGCGGGTAGCTCTCAAAATAAATGATGTCGTGAATGGTAACGACTAAAGGTACCGAGAGAAACAGAGGCGCTGTATTGGATGTGCAATGCAGCAGATCTAATTTGTATTCTTTCACTTTTTTTGAAAGCAAGCATTGCTCCCAAATAAAATAGGCTGCAGAGAAGACCACAATCTTAAAGTTCTCCGTTTCCTGAATGCAGCTTGAATCTTCTCCTTCGTTGATGAAAACGTAAAACTGATGTTCGCTTTCAATTCTTTGTAAATGGCGTATGAGCTCGATGGCGACAAAGTCCATTCCATGTTTTTCCTTCCGGAAAATCCGTTGAGCCTCAATACCTATGCGCATTTTCAATTGCTAAAATTCCAAATAATTCCTTTGAAAAAAGGCTTTATTAATTCAAATTGGCCTTTGAGAATTAAGGTAGCCACATTTTTTGGAACACTAAAAAAAGCAAAGAAAAGCATGGCAGCTATTCTATCCCATTTTTTAAAATTCCTTCGAGCAAACAATAAACGGTTCCGTGTCATATAATACATCTTTAAAGGACTTGCCCTTCCAACCGATACAGACTCTTTATGGTGAACTAACGACCTACCCTCAAAGATAATCTGATAACCCGCCTCACTAACTCTATGACACCAATCTAACTCTTCATAATACAAAAAGTAATCTTCATGCATAAATCCCACTTTTTCCATTACTTCTCTAGAAACAAGCATGCACGCACCATGTATATAAGCTGTAACTCGGCTATCTAAATATTGTCCGGTATCTTTTTCAAATGAACCTATGCCCGCATTGCGCATAGTCATTGGATTGATAGGAGTGCTACCAGCGTATTGGATTAAACCCGGACTATCGAAGTAATGGATGCGAGGACTAACCATTCCTACTTGAGGAAATTTGGCAAAAGCCGCAAGCATTGGCTCTAAAAAATCCGGTTCAACCTCAACATCGTTGTTGATGAATAAAACATAGTCGCCATGACAATAAGGCAAACCAAAATTATTACCTCCAGCAAAGCCCAAGTTTTTCCCTGTCTTTAAAAAAGTTATATCACTAAATCGCTCGGGTATACTAGATGGATCGTCCTTCTGCGATCCATTATCAACTACAATAATTTCAATGTTCTGGTAGCTCATTCTTCGAAGCGACCGAATCAAATCACAGGTCACCTCAGCCTGGTTAAAGTTGACCGTAAGAATGCTAACTAAAGGTGTATTTTCCAATTTTTTATCTAATCTGCTTCAAATGTAGATATTGATTACTACTTAAGTCTTCTTTCTTTATAATTTAGCTGCAATGAAAAAGCAATTTCTATTTGTCGTTTTTTTCGCCTTTTTGACGAATATTTCGGCGAGATCGTTTGAATGAACCTCTTATTCAATTCTCAGAAAGTCCTATTGGAGTGCTCCAAACGGGCATTATGGGCTGGATGAGAAGTACCGATGGTCAGTGGCTTTCTGGGGAAAATACCATTCCAAAACGCTTCAGTAGTTACGACGACGAGAAGTTTGAAATGCCTGAAAATGAACTAGGTAACGACAATACTATAAAGATAGAAGTCTATGATGCGACATTCCAGAATGAACGAATTTGGGCTGTCATTAAGTATATGCGCAATGGTGCATACAAGTATCCTGGAACGAAGAGAGGATGGAAAGAATGGACGGATGCCTACTATTTCTTAGTGCGTCCCGATGATCTTATGGTGATGGACGATTTAGAAGACTCTTTGATCCATGTGATGAAAATTCCGGTGCTTTACGGAGGAACTTTAAGAAAAATTGACAAAGAAGTCATCACAGAAGCCATTCAAAAGAACGTTCGTTTCGGACAAAGTTTCGACAGAGAATTGGTTTTGATGCTTCAATTATTCAGAGGAAGCAACACAGCGCGTTTCGCACTGAGTAGCAATCACAAGGTATTCCCTGAGATCGAGGGCATACTCAATAATTTTACATTTAAGGGAAAATCGCTTTATGGCAGACCTGCCCTTTTTGAATACTGTTATTATGAAACAAGCATGTACGATCTGGGGCAAGTATTTCCAATACTATGATTGGAGAAAATGCATCTAACAGTTCATGGGGATCGTCTGTAGATCAGTCTAGGCGTTATATCCAATGGACAGTTATTGCATTAATATGTGCAG
>CALCFH010000370.1 GCA_937900215.1 uncultured Cryomorphaceae bacterium | reverse complement strand
TGCAACATTAAATACCGCAGTAGTGGCTTTAGCGAATTTTTGAGAAAGAACTACTCTTCCGTTTACATCTACCAAAGAAACTTCTGAATTGTCTTGATTCATTTTGATGTTCAAGATAGAAGTAGTTGGATTAGGATAGATGGAAACACCCTCTAAGTTAGTAGAAGAAAGATCGGTTTTAGAACCTGATCCATTGTAGAAAATACGGTCTGTGCAGGCGTATTCGGTATTGTAAATATTGCCATTGTCGTTAACACGTGCAAATACCGTGAACTCATAGTTCGCAGAAGGATTTCCTGAAGCGGTAAAGTTTACTGTTGCACTAGTATTGGTAGTAAGTGCGGTAGTGGTCCAAGCGGCACCTACATTTACTTGACGATAGGCCATTCTATATCCAATAAGGCTTACACCTGAACCAAGGGTAGCTGGAGTCCAAGAGCCTGTGAATGTAACTGGATTTGGTCTTACTACATCAAAATTCGTTGGAGAATAGCTCGTAGTTAAAGTGCTCACGGTAACACTAGCTGTTTTAGTACAACCGGATTCGTCTGTAATATCTACGCTATAGGTCTGACCTTGTTGTCCATAGATAAAACGTGTTGTTTCACCTGTGTTCCACAAGAAAGTTTTGCTTTTGTAACCTCCGTTAGCAATGGCTTTTAATTGAGCTGAATCACCAGCACAGAAAGGAGCAACCAATTCAATTGCATTAACAGTCATTGGCTTACATGGAGCTTCAAAAGTCTGAGTACAGCTGTAGAACCAATTGCCATTAATACGTGCTCCGATACGAACATCATTGTCTACGCCAAAAGCATCAGCCAAGAAGTTTTGTGAAGTGATAGAAGCATTTGTCCAAGACTTTAGAGTCTTCCATGAAGTCGCACCACTTTCACGTGTTTGTAGAACGAATAAATCTCCTCCGTTTGTAGTGAAGTTGATGTTGTGAGTCTTAGGAGCAGATACAAAGTTTACAGCATTAACGGTAGGAGCTTTGTAATCGTAGTTCACATTTTGTGGATCCCATTCGCCCCAACCTGCTGTCCAGTCTTCTGAACCGAAGGCGCCGCGATAGCTAACAGGAGTAAAGTTTGAAGCACCCGTAAAGCTAAAGCCAGCACCCGAAAGAGCAGGCGATCCGGCCATAGGAACCATATTCGGATTGGTAAGCACATTGTATGTGGCAGGAAGCATTACTGAAGAGGTACTAGCAAAACGACTGTTGTTATTCGATGCATTGTCATACAGATTTGCGAGATCCGTTACGGTATGCGTACCAGAAGCCTTGAAATCTGAAGTCATACCAGCCATGATGTTGCCCGTTAATTGCAATCCACCTCCGGTATATCCTGCATATGAATCGTTTCCATCAATGAAAACGCCATTCACGTGATCAACAAATACAGAGTTGTGAATGCTGGTCCATGCACCGCGACGGATACGCGCAACAGACTGATGCAATGAGTTTGGCGTTCCAGTAGCTTTTGGACCTACCACTGTTACGTTCGAGAAGATAGGAGCCGTTCTTGGTGATACGTTTGGATTTGAGCTCCAGTTGTCGGTTTCCCAACCTTCTGAGGCAGAAACGTCTGCAATGCTCGCTTCTTGATAAATCACCGCAAATTGAATTTTTCCGTTGTAACCTTGGTCGCAATCGAAATTGTCATCTACTGTTGCAAAGGCAACGAGGTGAGTGTGATTAACAGTACCACCAAACCATTCGAATGCATCATCACCCGCATAGCTAACGAAAATATGATCGATGGTAGTTCCAGAACCTACACCTCCCATAGTCATTGAGTTGATCTCGTTGTTTGGAGTGAAGGCAATACCAGCATATTCAACACGCACATATTGCATGATTCCAGAGTTGTCGGTTGGATTGTTGCCACCAAAGGTTCTGTCGGCAACGTCTCCAGTAAGACCACCTTCTATAATGTCTGTGTAGTAAGAACCTACTAAAGTTCCTCTATTAATTGGAGCTTCACCTAAGATTACAATACCTCCCCAATCTCCAGTACCTCTAGATCCAGCAGGGCGTCCTGAAGTGAAAACGATGGGCTCGCATTCTGTTCCTACAGCATTGATCATTCCATTACGTGTGATGATCAAGGTTCCTTTGGTATTAAGATTGGATGGAGTAATATACCCACGAACAACAGTTCCAGCCTCTATGGTAAGAGTTGCGTTGTTCTTAACATAAACGAAACCATCTAAATCATAGATAGTGTCGTTGTAAAAGGTTCTGCTGGCCGTGATGTTGCCAGAAATAACCTTTGTTGGCATTTGCCCGAAAGCAAAGTTTGCTGATAATAACGCGGCAGCAAATAGACCCGCTTGTTTGATAGTTTTAACCATTTCCTTTTGTTTTTTGGTTTGGACAAAGTTGTCCCTATCGAAGGCCTTAAATCATTACCTCAATATTATCGCAGTATAAAATCTCGCCCCTCTAAGCTCAATTGTTAAGATTTTATTATCAGGGCTTTAAGTCTCGTATTTAAGGCTTGTCAAATCTACATTTGTGCCCTTAATCAAGCTGAAAATGAAAAAATCTATACTGCTTTATTGTTTCCTCATTTGGGCGTCAATGCTTCATGCTCAGAATGGAACCATTGCTGGAAAAGTATTTGATAAATCAACGGGAGAGTCGGCCTTTAATGCGGCGGTAAGTATTCCGAATGGGAAAGGAACCTACACTGATTTCGATGGCTTTTATTCTCTCACAAATCTTGCTCCAGGGAGCTACAGTATAGTGGTGCAGCTAATAGGTTATCGAAAAGTTACCATTTCAGATGTTAAGGTTGTTGCAGGTAAAACCACCAAGTTAGACATCGCATTAGAGACCGCCTCGGATCAATTGACAGAAATTACCGTTACAGCTGAGGCTGTGCGAAATTCAGTTTTGGCCATCCAACTTACACAGAAGAATAGCTCGGTTCTGCTAGAAGGAGTTTCGTCTGAGCAAATTCGAAGAATGCCAGACAACAATTCTGCAGATATTCTTAAGCGTACAAGCGGTACCACTGTGGAGAATGGCAAGTATATCATTGTGAGAGGATTAAACGATCGATACAATCTGGCAATGGTAAATGGGGCTATTATGCCCGCATCTGAACCTGATAGAAAGGTTTTCTCCTTCGATCTATACCCGAGCACGATGATTGAGAATATGTACGTGTTTAAAACGGCACAAGCCGATTTGCCTGCCGAATTTGCAGGTGGACTCGTTCAAATCGAAACACGCAATTTCCCAATCAAGAATTACATCAA
>CALCFH010000369.1 GCA_937900215.1 uncultured Cryomorphaceae bacterium | reverse complement strand
GGTGGAGGACAAGACAATGAGCTTTACACCAAGTGGATTGCCCTAGGAACCTTTTCACCCATTATGCGGGCGCACGGACAACAAGCGGTTCCTACTGAGCCTTATGCCTATCCGGAGCCTTTCAAATCGCAGCTTCGCAATTTGTTGAAGATGCGCCACACTTGGTTCCCTTACAATTATACCATTGCCGAAGAAAATGCCGAAACGGGCAGACCCATTGCACTTCCAATGGAATATTTCTATCCCTCTCAATCAAACCTGAAAAACTTGAGCGATCAATACATGTGGGGAAAGGACGTACTCGTGGCACCGTATTTAACTCAAGGAAGCAATAGTCGTTCTATCATTTTGCCTGCAGGTGAGTGGATCGATTTCTGGGCGGGCACCGTTATAAATGGAGGTGGTTCGGTAACCAAATCGGGTACGCCTGATCAGATTCCGCTCTTTTTAAGAGCAGGTTCCTTGATTCCTTTAATGGGAAGGGAAGAGTCTACATTAGAAGCCTATCAATACGATCACATTCGTTGGATGCACCCTTACAAATCATCTGGACGGGCAAGCGCTAAAGTGTTTGCGGATGATGGATTGACACCTGATACTCGTTCTAGATCAGAATACGAAGAATATACTCTTTTGTGCGATCAAGGGCAGAATTATGCTCGCTATCGCTTCGATTTGGCAGGCCCTGGATTTCCGGGTTCTGCCGATACAGTTGAAGTAGAAACCTATGTGCTTCGCTTCACAGGAACACCTACTTCCATCCGCCTAAACGGAGTTTCCATCCCTATAACCAACAATTTGGCTGCATATAATTCGTCTACAACAGCAGCCTACTATCAAGCATCCAACCAGCAAATCCGCTTTAAATTTCCTTGGTTAAAGACACAGACCATTGTTGAAATCAACGATGCACCCTTCAATCCTTTTGAAGACAGCAGCTATGCCTGTTACGGCAGTCCCTATCCACTAGATGCCGGTTTGGGATATTCTGAGTATTTGTGGAACAACGGTCAAACCAGCTCGTCTATTCAAGTAACAAGCCCCGGCGACTATTGGGTGCGGATTAAAGACATAGATGGGCTATTTTATTACGATAGCACTCGTGTTTTTGTAATGGATGCCGGCTTGCCTGACACCTTGCTTATTTGCAAGGGTGGAAGTGTGTATCTAGAAGCAGATACCAGCTTAAGCTACTCCTATTTGTGGAGCAGTGGTGAAACCACCTCCTCTTTGCGTTTTTCAGCTTTAGCCGACGCACAGCTGGCCCTTCGTCTGAGGATTGCTGGAGTAGATTGTTGGGACAGTGTATACATTCAAACCTATCAACCGATTTCAGGAGTGAATCTAGGTCCGGATAGCATTCGGACCTGCACCTTAGATGCCGGTGCTGGTTTTACTTCCTATCTCTGGAATACAGGAGAAACCACCCGGAGGATAGAAGTTTTGCAAGCCGGCTACTATAGTGTAGAGGTAAGCGATGCTTTAGATGGATGCATCAGCAGAGATACGGTCTACGCGGTTCCGGGTTGTTTGAATTTCTGGTCTGGAAGATCGGGAGATGACTTCCTAGGTTCTTCAACCGCTATTTCTTCCAATTACGCTATTGCCGGCGCACCGGGTAGAGATGGAAGTTATTTGGAGTCGTACGATAGCGTTTCGCTCAATTGGTTTGTAGATATGGGAGCGGTTTATATCTACGAGCGTATTTCTTCTAGTACTTGGGAGAGCAAACAAGAGCTTATGGCGGTAGACCGTCATGAAGGCGATGGCTTTGGTTGGGCGGTTGGAATAGATGGAAGTTTCGCTGCGGTGGGAGCTCCTTTTGAGGATGAAAACCCAAGCTACGGTCAGAGTAGGCCCGATGCAGGCTCAGTATATATTTTTGAAAAGAACCTAGATGGCAATTGGCTGCAAAGTCAGAAAATAACCACTTCAGACCGACAGGCAGGCGATCAGTTTGGACAGCAACTTTTGCTCTTTGGCGAGTTTCTTTTAATTGGCTCGCCCCATTCCGACCTCAATGTAAATGGAGCCACGGCAAGAACGGATGCAGGTTCTGTTTACCTCTATAAAAGAGATCCTTCTGGGCAGTTTGTTTTTCACCAAAAATTGGTAGCACCCGATCGCAGTGCCTATGATTTGTTTGGAAGTAGCTTAGCCATGGATGCCGCACGTATTGTTGTTGGAGCAACCGAAGAAGACGAAGATTTTGATGGCCTATCGTCTTTAACAGGCGCAGGTTCTGTTTATATCTATCTAATTCAAAGTAGCGGATTGTTTGCTTTTGAACAGAAGATAGTGCCCATTGATAGAGGTGCAAATGATCGCTTCGGTAAGTCCGTAGGCCTTCGTGGAAATCGAATATTGGTCTCTGCAGATCAGGAAGATCATGATTTATTTAGTCTCAATACCGTTTCGAATGCAGGCTCGGTTTATAGCTTCTACAAGGTAGGAGGACAATGGGTACAAGTTCAGAAAACCATTGTGCAGAGTAGAGAATCAGGAGATCGTTTTGGAAGTGCTTTGGCTTTAAATAGCGAATTTGCAGTCATTAGTGCCGTGGGTGAAAAGCAAGACAATCTAGGCTTTAATGCGCTGAGTAATGCAGGTGCTGCCTACCTCTTTCAATTTGGTCCGAATGCCGAATTAACCTTAATTGAAAAGTTGGTCCAACAAGAGCGATCGAGTGGAGCTCAGTTTGGGTATTCAGTAGCCCTAAATGAGGAATGGTTGTTTACCGGAGCGCCTTATGATAACAAAGGAGGAAGCGATGGATGGGATGCCGGATGGGTTGAATTTTATAAATTAGGCTCTCCCTCTTTATACAGTCCTTTGGCTCCTAACGATTCAATAACAGAAGGAGCAGATATAACAATCAATACTATTGGAGAAGGGGAAGATGGGGCCGTTTCGAATGTTTCTTTTGAGTGGATAGCCTATCCCAATCCGACCGATGGTAAGCTGTATATTCAGACCAATAGGAGAGCTGTGGATTTTGAGGTATATGATCTTAAGGGCTTGAAATTGATAGAGTTTAGCAGTGCTGACATGCAGACCAAGATCAATTTAAATTCTTTATCCAAAGGAGCATATCTAATTAAAGCAAAGAGTGAAGGGAAGGTTTCAGTGAAAAGAATTTTACTTTACTAATTCTTCTCAGTCTTAAAATTTTGGGATTGATTTTTATAAGGACGGAGGAGTCGCTATGAAAGTCGTTGAGCTAGTTTGAAATTTGTTGGCTTTGTACTGCTAAGTAGGATTGGAATTCGTTAAATGAAGATGTATGGAAGTATCTGTAGCTTGCAATCTAGGATCAAAAGCAGAATGAAATGCTTATTTCAAATCATACTTTTTAAAAATGTCATGTACTACCGTTTCCGGCCTTCGAGCAATTCTAGCAATGAATTCTATAGATAATTCTTCTTTAAATCCGTCCAGTACTATTTGTATTTCTCGTTCTCTTTTACCTTGTTTAATTCCTTGCTCGATTCCTTTCTCCATGCCTTTGAATTCACCTTCGAAATAAGCCGTTTCATAAACCGATTCACTAAGTGTAATCTGGTCTTTGAACTTTTTGTACGTCTGTAACTCTTTAGCGTTCATCTGGTTGACTTTTAGGAACTGGGCTACTATGGAGTATTAGATCAAATCGTGTCTCTTAAGAATATTTTTGACTTCGATTTCCGGTATTTCGGCAATTTTAGAGATGAATT
>CALCFH010000368.1 GCA_937900215.1 uncultured Cryomorphaceae bacterium | reverse complement strand
CATTTTGGTTAAGATATTAATTGGATTGGCAACCGCCCCTCCATACAGGCCAGAGTGTAAATCTCTGTTGGGTCCGGTTACCTCAACCTCTACATAACTCAAGCCTCGCAATCCCGTAGTAATAGAAGGAGTGTCGTTTTTCAAGATTCCCGTATCGGAAATAAGAATTACATCGCACTTCAGCTTCTCGTGATTCTTCTTCACAAACCATTCTAAGTTCGAAGAGCCTACCTCCTCTTCTCCCTCAATCATAAACTTCACATTACAGGGCACTCCACCATTGTTCATCATCGCTTCAAAGGCTTTCAGATGCATATAGAATTGACCTTTATCATCGCAAGCACCTCTTGCAAAAACAGCTCCCTCCGGATGAATTTCCGTTTTGCGAATCACCGGCTCAAAAGGACCCGATGTCCAGAGATTTAAAGGATCAGGAGGTTGAACATCATAATGGCCATAAACCAAAACAGTTGGAAGGCTTGGATCTGTCATTCTCTCGCCGTAAACAACAGGGTATCCTGGGGTCTGACATACCTCAACCTTGTCTGCCCCGGCCGATTTTAATTTATCTGCCACCCAACTTGCCGCAGAGTTCACCTCTTTTGAATACGCACTGTCTGCACTGATAGACGGAATGCGGAGCAATTCAAACAACTCATCTAGAAAGCGATCTTTGTTGTTCTCAATGTAATTTGAAATAGACATAATACTAGTGTTTAACGCAAAGATAGTCTGCCTAAGCCCTTCTAATTTTGAATTCTCAGTATCAAGCCGATTAGACTAATTCTGTGATAGTTGAAATACATAAGTTAGGTTATATTTGGCAGGCCATGAGAGCCATGAAAGTTCTTATTTGCCTCATTCTCCTCAGTCTGGGTCCTTTGTCGGCCCAAATTCAGGTAACCAATGCAGCACCGTATAACAATCCAGACCATTTGGTGCAAAATGTACTTCTTGGTCCAGGGGTTCCTTTTTTACCTTCTTTTCCACCTGCTGGCAATTCTCCACAAATAGGCTTATTTACCAATGGAAATAGCTTTGGATTCGGAATTGATTCCGGCATTGTAATGGTTTCAGGCAACGCTACAGACGCTCATCCAGGCGCTCCCTTTTCAACCGCTTTCGGACCAACACCCGATGCCGATCTTGCGAGTATGTTGGCGGCAATCGGCTCTACAAACTCAGCCATTAATGATGGCTCTTTCATAGAATTCGACTTTGTTGCAACAGGAGATTCTGTGAGCTTTAAATACATTTTTGCCTCTTACGAATACTCGGGTTATACCTGTTCTTCTTTTAATGATGCCTTTGGATTTTTCTTAACGGGTGTAGGTATCAATGGCAATCCGAATGTTTCTACCGTAAATCTTGCTCAAGTTCCATTTTCCAATCCACCCATACCCGTTGCAGTGAACACTTTAAACCAAGGCTTCCCCTCTGGTTCAAGTGATGCGGCTTGTTTAGCTGCAAATCCAAACTACGTTTCTAGCGCAAGTTGGTATGTGTCAAATACAGGTGCCCCAAACGTGAATGTTACAGGCTACACCGTTCCATTGCGGGCTAAAGCTTCGGTTCAATGTGGTTTTTTATACCATATTAAACTGGCTATTTCTGATGTTTCTGACAACGCACTGCATTCAATGACCTTTCTAGAAGCAGGCAGTTTTAGAGTTCCGAGCATTCAATATTCGGGCAGCAACAATCACAACAATTCTTTCCAAGACAGTGTAGCGGTAGAAGGATGTAATTCGTCTTATTTCAAAGCAACCAAGGGCGGAAGTATCAATGATCGTATGGTGGTTCATTTCACCAAAACGGGTTCGGCTATAGAGGGGGTAGATTATATGCCTTTTGCCGATTCTCTTGTAATTGCCGCGGGCAGCAGAAGTGATTCTATACCCATTTTCTTTTATGATGATGGAGTTGCAGAAGGCGTAGAAGAATTGCTCATAAATACCCTTCAAGTTATTACGCCTTGCTATGCATACCCTGCAGAACAAATATCTTTCAAAATACGCGACAGACAGGATATTCTGAGCAGCATAACATTGCAAGGAAATATGCCAGACACTATTGATTGCGCTGGTACGCCTATTCAGCTTTTTGCATCGGCAAGTGGCGGAGATGGATTTCTATCTTCTGCTTGGGAAACGGGAAGCACAAACGCGTTTCGGTGGGATACCATTCAAGAAACCACCACCTATTACTATTATTCTTGGGATGAATGTTCTGCAGACAGCACCACAGATAGTCTAACCGTTTATGTGAAAACGGCTGCCGATTTGCAAGTCAGAAGTGACAGTGCCTCTGCTTGTAGAGGCGATTCTGTGCAACTTCAAGTGCATCACGAGGGAGGCATAGAACCCGTTTTTATTACTTGGTTCGATGGAAGAAGCGACAGCATTCGATCTTTTTCTCCCAATCAACGTACCTATTACACATTCTCAGTAGCAGACGCTTGTGGTGAGATCA
>CALCFH010000367.1 GCA_937900215.1 uncultured Cryomorphaceae bacterium | reverse complement strand
GCTATCCAAAGTGTACAATCCGTCGGCATCGTATAAATTGCAAATAGTAGAAACTACGTTGAGGTCGAGCTTAAAGGAAGACGGATTTTGGTGATGGTGGTAATTCCCATTGGCGGGATGTCCTTTTGAACAATCAAAGCCACCTTTTTCAGCCGGAATGGCATCGCGGTTCCAAGCGGTACTGGCCATGGGTCCTCCTGGACACGGCGGATTGCCCGGTCCGCCACAAAGTGTATTCGTAATCGAATTCCATCCCACACCGTCTCTATAGTCAAATAAGGCTACCCCGTTAATGAAGATTCCAATATTTCCGCCAACGGTAGATTGCAAACTGCCCGTTTGAGGCTGTGGGTTTAAAGGCAGTTTATAGATGCCATTCTGGTTGGTAGCGTTGGATGGATTGCCATCTAAGAAAGGACCTGTTGGATAAGATGGAACACCTGTGGCCGTTACGTATACAAAGTTGGCACTGTACTCTACTTTTTGACAGTTTACAAGAATGTTATTCGAAATAGCGCTTGAGTTTCCGGAAGTATAATAACTTCCAGTCTGACTAGTGTTCTGCAGCCAAGAACTAATGGCCGGACTCAATTGCGCCTGCAAAAGCGGAAGTGTGAGGATGGAGACAATCCCTAAAGAAAGCATTCTTTTCATAGCTTGATTTTAGTTCTTAGACGACATTCGAGTGGCTTCTCTTCGCTCTGGCAAAAGTTTTTTTGGAAACTGATGCTTTTTGTTTTGTACAAATGCCAAATCATCTAAGCAAAGTAGAAAGGCGATTATTTCGGTTTTCTCGTTGGAAGTAAAGGAGGGAAGATTTCTTTTCTGGCCTTCTGGGCTCTGTAGGCTTCTGCAGCTGTAGTGATCTAAAACCTGACGCAACTTCACAAATCGTCCGTCGTGCATATACGGATAGCTATAGCTCAGGTTGCGCAAACTGGGAATTTTAAAGAGCAAACTGTCTTTTTTAGCTTCGGTAATGGCCATTCTTCCCATATCCATTAAGCTTGTATCTACAGGAAGTTGGTTGGAAGCAAATGCATACGTAGAGAAAAGAGGATCTACATGGCAAGAGCGACAATGCTGCCGGAATAATTCAAAACCCTTTGCTTCCATGGGGGTATACGAATCGAGGCCTTGGAGTACTTTGTCATATTTAGACTGAGAAGAAACCAAGCTGAGTTGAAAGGCGGATAAGGCGAGTAGGCTTTTTTCTCCGCTGATGATTGAATCGCCAAAGGCTGCGTAAAATTCATTCCGATAAAAAGGCGAAGTGGAAAGTCTTGAGACCATTTCGGCTATACTGCTTCCCATTTCTTTTGGATGACTGATGGGAGCCGCTGCCTGCACTTCTATATGATGGATGGCGCCATCCCACATAAAAACAGACTGCCAGGCCAAATTGAAAAGGGCGGGGGCATTGCGCAAACCAATCTGATTATCTATGCCATGACTCAGATCATGGTCGGTATGGGCGAAGGCATTGTAGGGCGAATGGCAGGAGGAACAGCTGATGCTGCTGTCTCTTGAAAGGGCTGCATCGTAGAATAGCAGTCTGCCCAGTTCTATTTTAGAGGAGTCGGAAAGAGTGGGAAGGGCATACTGTGGAGCAGGAAAATGGGTGGGTTGAAGGGAAGCGATGTGCAGGAAGCTAAATCCAACGGAGAAAAAAAGAAGCAGTACGAAGAGTATTTTCTTCATGCTTCTTTCAGCTGAAAAACCGCAGTCCAAGCCTCAGACATTCGGAAAGCCTTCTCTCCCGCACTCATAAGGGTAGGATTGGATTTTAAATCGATGCTTTCGAAAAAGCGATGAAGATCAATTTCAAGCAGTTGTTTGCGAGCATCTTTGACCCAAGTAAAATTCAATTCTTTTGAAACGGCATAGGGAGATTCATATCCACCTAAATGAAACACAAATTGATTTTTTCGAGTGGATAGGGAAAGGGAGGAGCCCTCTATTTTGCAGAGAATATAGCCGCTCTTCCATGTCCAATACATGCCCTTCTGCGGATCGAGATCGCCTCCTGCTACCCCTTGCTTTTGAATTTCGTCTGTGAGTCCAAATAAAAACCGAATGGAATCAAAAGCTTCTTCGTTTGTCCAGCTTAAATGCAGACTGCTACTGTCTGAGAGGTCTATCAGTTTTGCATCTAAAACAGCTTCAGATAGCCGATTGGATTGGATGAGTTGCAGTTGACTGAGGTAAAATCGAAGACTAGAAAACTGCAGGCTATCGCCCAAGGCATTCGAATAATAGTTTTTTTCAAGTTGGATGGGAGCCTCCTTCCAAAGCAATCTCACTTCTAGTTCATACGGGCTGTTCTGAGCTTGTCCCAACACCCCTAATAAACAAAAGAAAGAGCTTAAGAAGAGAGCCTT
>CALCFH010000366.1 GCA_937900215.1 uncultured Cryomorphaceae bacterium | reverse complement strand
GGGGGTTGGCCATTGAATTGTGTTGCACTGCCAGATGGCAGGCCTATTTGGGGCGGTACCTACTTGCCAAAAGAGCAGTGGGTGAGTGTGCTAGATCAAATCAGCACGCTGTATCATACAGATCCTAAGAAGGTTCTGGAGTATGCCGATCAATTAGAAAAAGGAATGAAAGATTCAGAAGCTTTGGTAGATGCGGCTTCTCCTACCTCCTTTCGCGATAAGCAACACATTGAATCGATGTTGCTTAAGTGGAAGCGAAGAATGGATCGGAAAGAAGGCGGACCAGACAAGGCTCCTAAATTTCCGTTGCCGAATAATTATTCTTTTTTGCTTCATTACGGTCATGCTATTGGAGATCCATCCATCTTAAAACAAGTAGAACTGACCCTTGAAAAAATGGCCATGGGCGGAATTTACGATGCGGTTGGAGGGGGATTTTCTCGTTATTCTGTTGATGCCGATTGGAAAGTTCCGCACTTTGAAAAAATGCTCTACGACAATGCGCAGCTCATTTCACTCTATTCTCAGGCCTATAAGCAAGAGGCTAATCCGCTTTATAAAAGGGTGGTACGAGAAAGTATAGATTGGTTGGAGAGGGAAATGCGCAGTAAAGAAGGATTGTATTATTCTGCCCTTGATGCGGATAGTGAAGGAGAGGAAGGGAAATTCTATGTCTGGAGGACAGAATTTTTGAGAGATCATCTTTCAGTTGAGTCTAAAGCCTTTTATGAATCTGTTTACGATCAATCTGATAAGTCTGAGTGGGAAGGAAACCATATTCTTTTGCGCGATAGAAATGATGTAGATCAGGCAAAAAAGATGCAGCTTTCTCAAGAAGAATTTGAGGCTCAATTGAGTCAATTCCAGCTCGAAACATTGGCTTTAAGAGGAAAGAGAATGAGACCGGGCTTGGATGATAAATGCTTGCTTTCTTGGAATGCCTTGGCCATTGTTGCCCTGTGTGATGCCTATGAAGCTGTAAAGGATAGAGCCTACTTACAAAGAGCAGAGGCGCTTTGGAATGCCATTGAGAAAAATTTTAAGGAGGAGGAGGCTTATGCCCATTCCTTTGCGAAAGGAAAGCGAAATGGGGAGGCTATGTTAGATGATATGGCCTTGTATAGTCAGGCGAGCTTTCGCCTTTTTCAAGTTTCGTCTAAGGGGCAGTTTTTATTGAAGGCAAAAGCTTTAACGGAGAGTATTCTGGGCATTTTCAATGATCCTGAGAGTACACTTTTCTGGTATTCTACAGATACTTCACTCGTCATCCGAACAAAAGAAGTAGACGATAATGTTATTCCCTCTTCCAATTCTATTATGGCAAGAAACCTCTATGCCTTGGGTGTTGTTCTTGGAGAGCCCGCATGGATAGAGCGCGCAAATGCTATGCTCAACCAAGTGTATTCTAGAATGGAAAGTTATGGAGAGGGCTATTCAAACTGGGCTAGTTTATGGATGGAAATGGATCTCCCTCACTATGAGTTGGTTATTATTGGTTCGGATGCTGAAGAGAAGTATCAGATGCTTACGTCTGAGTTCCTTCCTTCTTGCACCCTTCTCTACAATACCGATGCTAGTTCCAACTTGGCACCTTTTAAAGACCGATGGGTAGATGGAAAAACACTTTTTTATCTCTGTGAAGAAGGCAGCTGTCAATTGCCGGATGAAAATTTGAATCGGGTTTTGGAGATTCTGAGGAAGGCCTACGACTAGTAAAATCCTCTCCGCAGTCTATTGATGATGGCATCTATTTTTAGATCGAGTACAAACCGAATATTTTCTGAGTAGTTGCTTTCAGTGAGAATAAAGCGATCGTTGGCTTGGAAGGGGAAGTACACCTCCAAGAAATCGGTCACTAAGGCCAGACGTGCACCATATCCGTAGTGAAATGCCTTGTCCGGAAAGGTTATGCCTATATCGCCATAGACACCAAAAACACTGTAAATCGGGAGGCTGAGGTTGGTACTTAGTATGGCATCCCTTGCATAAACTTGGTTTTTACTGCGAAAGCCTCCATCGGTTGAAAAGAATTGTTGACTCCAAATTCCACTTTCTTCCGATCGCCCGATAAAGTAATAATCGAACAAATAATCTTGAGTTCCACTCAAGCCGAAATTGAATAGATCTACATCCTGCCCATTGTTGTTGTAGGGCATTATTCCTCCAAACATTCTTAGAATCATCCATTTGCGATTCTTTAGCATAAATCGCTGGTCCCATTCAACCGAGATCTTACTGAATAAGTCGCCCGTTTGGAAATCGATTCGCAATGTGCTTGGATTCAAAATCTTTGTGTACTCAGAAGTATAACGGACGTTAAAAACAGAGTAGCCACTTTTTCCAACTTCCGCTAGATCGCCTTGGGCTAACTCTCTCTGAACAAAAACGCCTCTTAGTCGAAGGGCTCTGATGTAGGGGTCTCGTGGATTTTTCTTCCTAAAGAAAAAGCTTACGCCAGGAGAAATTCGATTGTAGGCCAAATCTTTGTCGTAATGATAGCGCCTGAGGTATAAACCGTATTTAACACTACGTATTGGACCAAAAAAATAGGGCTGATTAATGGCAAAGGATGCGTATCCTGTTAATTCAGAGGTGCCTGTGCTAAATTCTGGGCCAATTTTGTATTCGAATTTCTTTGGAATTAGAGTGTTGTTGTAAAGAGAAATACCTAAAAGGAGTTGATCATAAGCGTTGTAACTCACGCTTGGAAGCCAGAAGATTTGAGTTTTTGTGGGATTTTCAAATCCAGTATAGGCTTGTAAACGCATTGGCTCCAATCCTTTAAACCAACCCTTGGTTTTTCTGTAATTGTTCTTTCCGTTTAAATCGGCATATCTCAGGGGGTTTGCCACCACAGCTAAAGTGTAGTCTTCCTTGTAGAAGTTTCTAGTTACTTTCTTTTTGCTGAATGGAAACCATTCCGTCATAACTAAACTGTCGCCAATAAATCCGCTTACTGGATAGGAAATCTCAGGTTTCTTAAGTGATCGGGTGCTTACAGTAAAAAGGCTCGGACAAACTTCAGTCTTTACCAATTTGATATCTTGTAATGCGGGCGAAGGCTGATAGTCTTTGAAAAACCATTGCAAGTCTTTTTTCTTTTGTGAGGATAAGGCTCTTTCAAAGCTAGAAGGACTTCTAAACTCGCTTTGCAGATACTGGTTTACACCCATTTTGAAATTCCTTTGACCAAGAACATCATGCAAATAGTTCAACTGCATACTGCTCAAGCCGCGCATTTGTGCTTCATAGGTTCCTCGGGTATAGGATTCTGCGCTATCTGTGGAAGGCTGAACCAATCCTTGTCTGGCTAAGAAAAGATGAAGGAGCTGATTCTTATAAGAGAGGGGAAGCGCATCGGTATCAAAAAACCAAGCAATTAAAGTGTTTTGATAGGGACCTGAAAGGCTTTGATCTGGGTAATACTGATTTATGTATTCATAACTCAAATAATCAGCTAAACCTTTAACCAACCAAGGACTCTCGCTGGCTTTCACATTTTCAGAAAGCAAATGCGTGAAAATAGAATAGCTCAGACTTAATTTAGTGAGGATGCTTGGCGCCTTGGCGGGAAGGATGAATAGTCCTTCTGAACCGCCCTTTGGTTGTGGAAAATCACCAAGAAGGAGCGTGTGTATGCGATTTCCTTCTATTCCGTATTGGGCTTTAAACCAAGAATAAATCTGCTTAATTTCAAATTCGTAGAGTAAAAATTCAGCAACAGCATTCTCTTTATTCAATCTTGCTGCCATGATTTCAGAGTGTAGAACTTGAATAGGACTGGCTTTTTTGCTAAGAACTGCGATTGCATCGCCAGCATAGCTCTGAGCTTTGAATTGATGAAGGCTTGGCTTTGAAATAAATTGGAAGTTGGACGATTTAAATCCATCTGAGTCTTGTGCCGACTTAGCGGTTCTTTCTACTTCAGAAAAAACCATCCAAGAGGCTGGTACGGAAATACTAAGTTCAAGATCAACTGGCATTCGGTTTCGGTCTTCTTCGCGAAGCCAAACACTCGGGGAGCTGCCACTGCTGTCAACCCAGGCAGGCCTTGGATAAAAATGCTTTAAAAAGATTCCGTCTTCCATTCGACCAAAATCGGCCCAAGCTTCTTCAGGTAGTTGGATGGAAAAATCGACATATAGATGAAAATAGTCTCCTTTTTGGGACAAACTACTTGTTTTAAATCGCAAGATTTCGGGAGATCTTCCTTTTTCGAATGCAATAGATTCATGGTTTTCTCCGCGTAAAACGAGACTATCAATTTGAACTCTTTCTTCTGGTTTGGCGAAGTAAAATTGAGTGTTTTGATCTTCCAACCATTGAGTGGCTAGAACAGAATATTGATCACTAAGAGCCAAGGGCCAGAATTCAATCCAAACAAATTCTTGGTTGGAAATCAATGCTTTTGGCCAGAATATATCTGATGAGCCAGAGAGAGATTTCTCATCCTCACCCAATCGCACATCCACCTTACATATTACATTCTGCGCATTCGAGCGTTCAAGAGAAAGAATGAGTAAAAAAACGAGGGCAAACAGCCGTTTTAATTGCATCGGACAAAGATAGACGGGCTTCGCACCATATTGCTTTATTGATGTTTCTTTGATTTAAGAATTATGCGCATCGCAAATCACCCTTTGTATTGTCACCCGCTTCCCAATGGGCACCGTTTTCCTATGGAAAAGTATGCCCTCTTGCCACAGCAACTTTTATATGAAGGCCTCGCAGATGAAAATGATTTTTTTCAACCCAGCCTACTCCAGAAATCATGGGT
>CALCFH010000365.1 GCA_937900215.1 uncultured Cryomorphaceae bacterium | reverse complement strand
GGAGCAAAGGCATTTAGATCAATGAAATCTAGAACTTCAATGCTTGCGTTCGTTGGTGTAGAGAGCAATATTGTGTCGGCTGCCTGTGCATCAAACCAATATCGGTAGGCAGTAATGGTATTCGCACTATCTCCATTTGAAATGCCGGGATGCTTCATAAAATGATGCACGGAGGTAGCAGACCAAATACCCGAATTTTCCTTGAATCTCAATTTCACACTATGCAGACCACTTGAAACATTCTGCATATCAAGAGACACATTCATATTTAAGGAATCAGTGCCTGCGACTGTGAGACTTATGCGATTTGTAAAATCATCATCAAACCAGTACTCATAAGCTACCAATTGTGGAACAGGGCCAACATTTACGGATGTACCAATCTTCATAAATAATTGATTCACCGCGCTACTAAATATGCCAAGGGTATCCCTATACCGCATGCTTAAAGTATGCAAGCCGTTGGTCAAGGACTGCATGGGTAGGGAGAGCGCAACCAATGACCCATTTGAAGTAAATGGGAGTATGCTCCGGTTTGCAAAATCTCCATCGATCCAATACTCCATTTCGGATGCTGAAATCGTTTTATTGAGTTTCATGAACGAATGGTTTACCACACTACTAAACACACCCAGAGTATCCCTATACCGTACGCTTAAGGTGTGCAAGCCGTTGGTTAAGGATTGCATTGGCAGGGAGAGTGCAACCGAAGATCCATTTGTAATGAATGGAAGTGTGCTTCGATTTACAAAATCTCCATCGATCCAGTACTCCATTTCCGATGCTGAAATGGACGTATTCCTCTTTAAGAAAACGCTACTCACAACCGCACTATAATTGCTCGAGTCTTGACGATATCGAATGTTAAATGTATGCAAGCCAACAGTTAGTTGTTGTGTTGGAATGGAATGGCTGAAATTCGTATCGCTGGGCAAAACCATGCTTTGACTTGAATTCAAATCTCCATCAAACCAATACTGTACTTGATTTAGGGTGTTTTGGGCTACCAACTGAATGAGTGGAAAAACCATCAAAAGCACAAACCCTATTTTTCTAATTAGGCGCTTCGTATGCTTCATAACACTCTATCTAGATTGGGCTTCTACTGTGGCCTGAATTTGTAGATTTCCATTTTGATCTGTAACTGGATCTACCAGAATATTGCGGATGGATGGGTTGAGCGGTATTCCACCTAACTTCATTGGGCTTAATCCATCAAAGACACCACAATCCACTCCATTTACGCCTGCACCTGATGCCGGACCATTTGGATTAATAGTATAATCATTCGCAGGGTGAGTGATATATATATTTGCAGCTGGGTTGCTGAAAATAGAATCAATAGATGCGTTGAATACATTGTTTAGAAATACACCTCCACCAGAGCTACCGGGTGTAGGAACGGCACTATTCTTAAAGACATTATTAATAAAATTATTGTTTCCCGTTTGAGTAAAGCTGGCTTGAGTTTCAAGAATGATATTATTTCGGAACGTCATATTGGAGTACTGGAGACCATACCCATTTAAGTCGAGTATAATACAATTTTCAAAAAGGCCACCTGAATTAAAGTCATAGGCAATCCCCAGAACAGAAGATCGTACTGTGAAATTATTCATGTTTTGCAAGCCATCCATAATAATACACTCTTCAACTATTAAATTGGAAACGGCTACTCCAGATACATAGTCAAAAACACATCTGCTGAGCAAGACATTGTTGGACGCTCCGGGTCCGAAATAGATATTGTTGTTTATCAAAATTCCAGAAACGAACAGATTAGAAACACCGTCAATTATAAGGTTGTCAATTATGGTAGGTACCCTATTGGAATTGGGCAAAGCACTATAGCCTGTGCCAATTACGGAGATGTTCTTATTGATGGTAAATGCTCCTGTGAATACGCCTCCCGGTAGATACAAAAAGTCACCGTCTTGGGATGCCGCGAGAGCAGCTGTTAATGAGGTGTATGTATCTGTTCCACTGGCGCCCTCTCGAACGATAATCTTTGATTGTGCGTTGAGGGAGAGCGTGGCATAAGTCACAAATAGCAAGGAAAGAATCAACTTTTTCATGAGCTTAGATTTAAGGATTGGTTACTTTTTCTAAGTTCGTGATCTTTCTTATTTTCTTCTATGACTTTAGTCACCGAATTGATTTAGTCCACACTTTGATCGAAGCTTTTACATTTTGATTAAAGGACCTCGATTACAAGAACTTGAACCAAAATCAAATCTTTTAATGGTAAAAAAGTATGTGTGAAAGGAGGCTAGAATAAAGGATGCAAGAACAGCCCAAAATGAATTTTTACCCAATCCCTTTCTATATCAAATCCAGAAAATCGTTTCCCCTCTAGTTAAAGAGTAATCGTCTGAGATTCTTCTACAATAGATTCACTTCTGGCCGAGATGGGAAATGAATAATTCGGCATTGTATGTGTCGATTCACCCTTCACTGTCAAGATGTTATTTAACTAATATGCCTTTAGTAGGGAGTAGAGGCAGTGTTTCTGAAAAACGATTATCAATAGTGTGAGGGCCAAAGATAAATTTGCGATCCATTACCCGTTCGTTTTCAAAGAAAGTCACCCAAAACTCATTGTAAATTTCAAAAACCTGTTTGTCAATACGTTCGATTACAGCTGCAGTTTTGCCAGGCAGGTTTCCAATGGAGTGGCGCATTATAGCTGTGCGCAAGTCTTTGCCTTCTAAATCACTGTAACCCTTTGAGCTTACCATTACTGCTTCAATAGGTTCTGTTTTATTATTTAGTAAATAGATGTTCCAAACATCTTCATTGTGTGCATTTTTTTCAAATACGGCTGCAACAAAAACATCTTTTACTACTGGTATGTCAATGTCTTTTCTCATATGTTTCGTTCAAGCGAAAATAATTTTTTGTGGAATGATTTCATGCGTGATTCTCGCGGGTTTATTCTGAGCCATCCTTTTTTAAATGAGTCCATTGCAAACATTCTCAATATGAACCATTCAGAAGGTTTTGAAAAACGGAAAAGGCCTTAAGAAAACCATCATTTATCTTCACCCCAATGCATATGGCACTATGAAACCTGAGATCAGCTTCCTTTTTATCGTCAAGTAAAGCAGTTTGAGCGTCAGGGCATCCGTTTGGCTG
>CALCFH010000364.1 GCA_937900215.1 uncultured Cryomorphaceae bacterium | reverse complement strand
AATGACCTGAATAAGTGTCTTTCCAGCCTCTTCTATCAGCAATTCAATTTCTGTTGCACCAGCATCTACGGCATTTTCTAAAAGCTCTTTTACAACCGAAGCCGGACGCTGAACTACTTCGCCTGCGGCAATCTGATTGGCTACATTTTCAGAAAGCAGTTCAATTATTCCATCGTTTTCCATAGGATTTTAAGAAAAGAGCAACCACCAAGCCACGGCAAATAAGCCTGCCATTATGGCGGCCAACCGATAGATGCTTGAACTCTGCAAACGTCCTCTTTTTCCGGAGGCCCATTTCGATTTAAGATCTAAACTCCTCAAGCTGTTTTGTGCTGCCGATTCTTTCGCTAATTTCTTATGGCGCTCTTTGTCTTCATCGTAATATCTCGGCTTAAAATCAAACGAACGCGGCCGACGAGCTTTAAAAAAAGAAGGCAATCTAGGTGGTTCCATTTCACAAAAATAGATTGCATATTGGGGAATCAAATAGAACTTCCTATGTATTGTCACAATTTTTCACTTTCAAACCATCAGAATGAAATTCCAAGAATTGATTTCATGCCTTCTACGATACTTCTTTTTTCAACTTTATCGAAAGAATCAATTACTCCTTACATCAGTCAGTTAAGAGCACATTTTACAACTGCTCAATTTATTGGATGCAGTACCTCTGGGGATATTTCAGATGGTGAGGTTAGGGATAACTCCGTTAGCGTACTCTGTTTAAGACCAGAAAGAGGTAGAATTGAAGTCTTTAGCGATAGAATATCAGGTAATACATCCTATCAAGCAGGACTTGATATGGCTAAAAATGTACCCAAGAAAAATCTTGCTCATCTCTTTATTCTAAGTGAAGGCTTGGATGTGAATGGTTCAGAATTGGCAAATGGATTGAGAGACGGACTTCCATCTGAAATCTCGGTTACCGGTGGATTGGCTGGAGATGAAAGTCGGTTTCAATCTACTTGGGTTCTAGATGAACGCGATATTCCAAGAAGCAATGGCCTTTCAGTAATGGCTTTTTATGGCAACTGGGAAATTGGATTTGGTTCTACGGGCGGCTGGGACAGCTTTGGCTTAGAAAGAATTGTTACAAAATCAAAGAATAATGTCTTGTATGAAATAGATCATAAGCCTGCTTTAGATCTGTATAAAAGCTTTCTAGGAGCTCGCGAAAAAGAGCTGCCCGCTTCTCGACTTTTATTTCCACTGAGCATGCGCATTAATGGCAACGAGGCGCCTGTTGTACGAACAATTTTGTCTATCAATGAGGAAGACAAAAGCCTCATTTTTGCTGGCGATATCCCTGAAAATTCGTATGTTAAATTAATGAAGGCCAATATAGATAGGCTGGTAAATGGGGCTGAGAATGCTGCAAGAGTTGCCTTAGAATCGATAAAGAATAAGCCAGAATTGAGTATTCTTATAAGTTGTGTTGGAAGGCGTTTGGTTCTAAAACAATTAGTAGAAGAGGAAATAGAAACTGTTAATTCAAGCCTTTCAGCAAGAACTTCAATCGGGTTTTACTCTTACGGAGAATTGGCTCCTTTTTCAAAGGGACAGCGCTGCGAGTTACACAATCAAACCATGACAGTTACCACAATCCGTGAGCTCTAATGGAAAAAAAAGTACATCGCTTACTCAATCGTCAGCTCAAAAAGTATTTTGGGAGCACCAATGTCATTCCTAATGGATTAGATGAGTTTTTATCTGCTGTAAGTCAAGCCTATTTTGAATTCGACGCTGACTTAAATCATTCTGAAAGCATTCTGGAGCTCAGCATGCGCGAATTGTTTATTGCCAATCAGGAGCTTAAAAATCGCGCAGAAGCCAGCGAGAATGAGGCCAAAGAGCTTAGAAATGAAATCGAAAACATCGTTAACAACATCACTGAGGTTGTATTTAAAACAGATCTCGAGGGCAATTGGGTCTATTTAAATGCGGCTTGGAACAAACTAACTGGACTAAGAGTAGAAGAGTCATTAGGTACTTTTTCTCTAAATCTACTTACTCCAGATCATGCCAATGAAATCAATAAAGACTTCACTTCATTGATCAAATCACCCAATTCAGAGTACAATAAAACAGTTCAATATAAAGATTCAAGAAATCAAGAAAAATGGATCAACATAAAGGCAAAAGCCGATGTGAGATCGGATGGATGGGTACTTGGACTAATTGGAACGATAAGCGATATTACCGAAAAATACGAAGCAGAAGAAAAGGCAAAATGGTTGGCCACAGTAGTAGAAAAAACCAATAATACAGTCATTATTACAGATTCTCAGCAGAAAATCACATGGGTAAATAATGCCTATGAGGAATTAACAGGCTACACCTTCGAGGAGAGTCTTGGTAAAAACCCAGGCCAATTGCTTCAGGGCAATGCCACAGATAAAGAAACGGTTAAAGGGATCCGTGAGAAAATATTCTCTAATGAAAACTATCGGGGTACCATCCTAAATTTTGCAAAAAATGGCACGCCTTATTGGGTTCAAATGGCCATTGATCCACTTTTCAATTCGTATGGAAAGTTAGAAGGTTACATCGCAATTGAATCGGATGTATCTGAAGAAATCAATGCGAAGAACGAACTTGCTCGTTCAGAAGCTTTACTTAAAGCCGTACTGAATAGTATTCCCGATTACATCTGGGCAATCGATGAGAGCTATAAGGTCACCTTCGCAAACAATGCCACAAAAAGAGATATGAAGGCTATATATGGTGTTGATATTGAGGTGGGAAAAGATATGCGAAACCTGTATGGCAATAAAGACCAAGACCTTTGGGAGGAGTTTTTAAAGTCTTCGCTAACGAATGATTTTAAAAGTGACCGCATTGTTCGTATAATGGGCGATCGGAAGCGCTTTTTTGATGTGTTCTTTCATCCTGTAGTTGAAATGGATGTAAAAACAGGTTCCGTTTTATATATCAGAGATGTTTCTGATGAAATTGCGAACCAATTGATACTGGAAGAAAAAACAGATCAATTACAAAAAGCGCAGGTTCTTGCAGAATTAGGCTCTTGGGTTTACGATGGTAAATCCATTGTTTCTTGCTCAGAAAAATTAATGGAGTGGCTGCAACTGCCTTCCGACAAAATAGACTACCTACAATTCTCTGAAGCCATTGACCCGAATGAAAATACGGGTTTAAAGGCTTTTCTGCTTGATGACAACCAAGAGAATTTCGCAATAGAACATGAATGGCGTACTCAATCGGGTACAGTAAAGATTTTGAGAACCATGGCAAGGCGTACTCAATTTCACAACAGCAACCGTTTTGTTGTTCGAGGTGTTTCGTTGGATATTACACAACAAGAAAAGGTTAAGAATCAATTAGAAAGGCATGCCTTAGAATTACAAAGCACCAATGCCGAGTTAAATCAATTTGCCTATGCAGTTAGTCACGATTTAAAGTCGCCCGTTCGAGCAGTGTATAACTTAGCTCAATTTATTCTAGAAGATTTGGCTAGCGGTGAATTAAATGAGCTCAAGCCAAAAGTTGAAATGTTGATTCAACGAGCGCAGTTCATGGAACAACTGATTGACGGAATTCTAAACTACTCAAGGGCTGGAAGAAAAAAATATTCAATTACTTCTATAAACACTGAACAGTTGATAAGACAATTGCTCGAGAGTATAGATCTTGAAAAGGAAACCGCAGTTTCGATACTTGGAAATTGGCCAGTGATTGAAGGCGAAGAAATACCTTTTATTCAGGTGTTTTCCAATCTATTGAGTAATGCTGTGAAATACGGAGAGGCGAAAGAAAAAGGAATTATTGTGCGTTCACTGGATGATAAGGCACCTGCATTTGGTCATTTTATCATTCAAGATTTCGGAAAAGGCATTGAAAAACAATATCAAGAGAAAATATTTGAGATTTTTCAAACCTTAGATGATTCCAGTGGTGGTAAGGGAACGGGAATAGGTCTGGCTTTGGTAAAGAAAATTGTGGCTGATAAAGGAGGTGAAATTTGGGTTGAATCTTATTTAGATAAGGGTTCTTCCTTTCACTTTACTTGGCCATTGAAAAAACTATTTGGAAATGAAAATCAATAAGATTCTGCCATCCATCGTTCTAATTGACGACGATGAAGTAGACATCATGAATTTTGAAAGGGCCATGCGCCACTTGGCGGTGGTAAATAAGTTTCATATTTTCAGAAATGGTGAAGAGGCAAGACGAGCCATCCTAGACAAAGATGGAAGTATATCTAAGCCTTTTGCTCTGATTGTAGATTTAAATATGCCAAAGATGGGTGGACATGAGCTCATTGAAGCATTGGGAACTAAGAGTGAATTGAACGGCATACCTGTCTTTGTTTTTACAACCTCTGATGCAGAGAAGGATAAAAAAGATGCTTGGGAGCTAAAGGTGAACGGCTATTTCTTAAAAGAAATGTCTCAAAATGGATACAGTCAAACCTTAAAAGTGATAGTTGATTTTATTAATTCAAGCGAAATTCCACAATAAATGATTAAAAAAGATTTTTTTTTAATACTGTTTTTCTTTTTTAGTTATTCAATTTGTTTCGCTCAACCTTGGAAATCAGATCTTAAGGCAAAGACTTGGTCTGATAGTATTATCAATAGTTTGAGTTTAGAAGAGAAAATCGGACAATTATTCATGGTGGCGGCTTATTCTAATAAGCCCGAAAATCATACATTAATGATTGAGAAGTATATTGAGAAATACCATATCGGTGGACTTCTCTTTCTTCAAGGTGCACCGGTTAGACAGGCTCGTTTGACTAACTTTTATCAAAGTAAATCTAAATTGCCGCTTCTAATTTCTATTGAT
>CALCFH010000363.1 GCA_937900215.1 uncultured Cryomorphaceae bacterium | reverse complement strand
CGTGGCGATATTCCTGAGAACCTAAGAGATAAATTGATCTATTCCCTTGATATGGGCGCCCTTATTGCCGGCGCCAAATATAAAGGCGAATTTGAGGAAAGATTAAAATCGGTTATCAAGGAGGTAACTGGCTCGAACGGAAAAATTGTGCTCTTCATAGACGAAATCCATACACTCGTTGGAGCAGGCGGTGGTGAGGGAGCTATGGATGCGGCCAATATCTTAAAACCTGCTTTGGCCCGTGGAGAACTAAGAGCTATTGGTGCTACTACCCTAAATGAGTACCAAAAATATTTTGAGAAGGACAAAGCCTTGGAAAGAAGATTTCAAAAGGTTTTGGTGGATGAACCGGATACAGAAGCTGCAATTTCTATCCTGAGAGGAATTAAAGAGAAATACGAAAGCCATCACAAGGTGCGGATTAAAGACGAAGCCATTTTAAGCGCAGTTAACTTGAGTCAACGCTATATTACAGATCGATTCCTTCCAGACAAGGCCATTGACCTCATTGACGAAGCAGCAAGCAAGATGCGCTTGGAAATGAACTCTAAACCAGAGGAAATCGACATCCTCGATCGTAAGATCATTCAACTCGAAATTGAAATAGAAGCCATTAAACGGGAAGAAGATCAGAAAAAACTAGCTGTACTTCGCGAGGAATTAGCTAACCTACAGGAAGATCGCAATGCCCTAATGGCGAAATGGGAGAATGAAAAAGAAGTTGTAGACCAAATTCAATCGGCTAAAGAAAAAATTGAACAGCTCAAGTTGGAAGCCGAACAGGCTGAAAGAGCAGGTGATTATGGCAAAGTAGCTGAAATTCGCTATGGTAGAATTGAAGAAGTCATGGACGACCTTGAGCGATCTGAATCTCTACTAAAGGAAATTCACCAAGGGCAACACCTGTTGAAGGAAGAGGTTGAGAGTGAAGACATTGCAGAGGTTGTTGCAAAATGGACAGGCATTCCAGTCTCAAAAATGCTACAAAGTGAAAGAGAAAAATTGCTTCATTTGGAGGATGAATTACACAGGCGCATAATTGGACAGAGCGAAGCCATCGAAGCGGTATCTGATGCCATTCGAAGAAGTAGAGCTGGACTAAACGACGATAAAAAGCCGATAGGTTCTTTCATTTTCTTGGGAACTACAGGAGTTGGTAAAACAGAATTAGCCAAGGCGCTTGCTGAGTATTTGTTCAACGATGAACAATCACTTACCCGAATTGATATGAGTGAATACCAAGAAAGGCATTCCGTTAGCCGATTGATTGGCGCACCTCCGGGTTATGTTGGTTACGATGAAGGGGGACAACTTACCGAAGCCGTTCGACGCAAGCCCTACTCTATTATCTTATTAGACGAAATTGAAAAGGCCCATCCCGATGTATTCAATATACTCCTTCAAGTTTTAGATGATGGTCGACTAACAGATAATAAAGGCCGAATTGCCAACTTCAAAAATTGCCTCATCATCATGACTTCCAATTTGGGTTCTGATATTCTTCATGGATATCTAGAAGACAAATCCGGTAGAGAAAGAGAACTGGGCTTAGAAAAAGCTAGAATTGAGTTGTTCGCCCTTTTGCGGAAAACCTTACGGCCCGAATTTTTAAATCGAATAGATGAGACCATCCTCTTTACCCCGTTGAATTCTCAAGAGATAAAAGAGATTGTGCGCTTACAACTCAAATGGGTTCAGAAGCTTTTGAAAAAGCAAGAAATCGTTATCGATGCTACTGAGGAGGCCAT
Organism: uncultured Cryomorphaceae bacterium; assembly: GCA_937900215.1. Classification (GTDB taxonomy): domain Bacteria; phylum Bacteroidota; class Bacteroidia; order Flavobacteriales; family Schleiferiaceae; genus RFXV01. Next base: position 133 of record CALCFH010000363.1, on the reverse strand, counting down.
TGAACATATTGCCCATGCTGGCTTCGATCCGCAATTTGGCGCTCGTCCTTTGAAAAGAGTGGTACAAAAAGAACTTTTAAATGCACTGAGCAAAGATCTCTTAAGTGGAAAAATTGCGGCAGACTCAGTCATT
>CALCFH010000362.1 GCA_937900215.1 uncultured Cryomorphaceae bacterium | reverse complement strand
GTTCATAGATACCAAGGAAGAGTCGGATATTACCGTGCAGGGAGAGGTTGCTCAAATGATACCCGGCTCTCCACGCGGAATTAAGATCGATGGCGAGGCCACCACTTATCTAGATGATTTCGAAAGCAGCCAGACCATGATTCCCATTGGGAATCAGAATTCTTGGGTTCTTGCAAGTACTCCTTCTGGCCAAGGAGGTCTATTTCAAGAGGGTCTTCTGAACAATGATATTGCCTATAACTTCAATCGCGCTCGTCTGGCTTGGTACTCTATCGACCCCACTTTTTACAATAACGATGGCAATACGCCAAGCAATATTTCGGCAGATAAAAACTTGCAATCGGGTCAATACGTTAGGCAAATTCTCTTCTCTGAAGTTTTTCCAAATAGAGAGTTAGATGCCGCCTCTCCGCGCAACATTGCCATGTTTGACCTCAGCTATTATCCAGAAGAAAGAGGGCCTTATAACTTCGACGTAGAGGGAAGTACCTACTCTGCTGGTTTGAATATAGATGGAACTTTAAAAGATCCTGAGTCGAGATGGGGCGGAATTATGCGTTCGCTACAAACCAACAACTTTGAAGAACAGAATATAGAATACATTCAATTTTGGATGTTGGATCCGTATCTAGAAGATCCCAACCACCAAGGAGGAGATTTGTATTTTAACCTAGGTTCTGTTTCTGAAGATCTATTAAAAGATGGCCGTCAGGCTTTTGAAAATGGACTTTCGCCCGTGGGCGATTTGTCTATTGTAGACTCAACCACCTGGGGATTGGTGCCCAGAACACAACCCTTGGTTGCTGGCTTCGACAATGCCCCTGGTTCTCGTCCACTTCAGGATGTGGGCGCCGATGGATTGACCGACGAGCAAGAAAGAACCTGGGACCTTCAAGGATCTCTTACCTATTTAGAAAGAGTAGCCACCAATATTGGAACAGGAACTCAGGCCTACCAATTGGCGAACGACGATCCTGCCTCCGACAACTTCTTATTTTATCTCAGCGCCGATTACGATGCCCAAAGCGCAGACATACTCGAGAGATACAAGCGTTATAACAATCCGCAAAACAACTCAAGCACAGACCAAGTGGGCGGATTTCCTCAATCAGCAACTCAAATACCTGATATGGAAGATCTCAACCGAGATCAAACCATGAGTAAAACCGAAAGCTACTACCAATATAGGGTGAGCTTAAGACAAGAGGATATGGTGGTTGGTAGAAACTATATTACCGATGTATTTGAAACCACTACTCCCGAACTTCCAAACGGACAAAGAGAAACTTCGCGTTGGTACCAGTTTAAAATCCCCATTTTTAGTCCCGATAAAAGAGTAGGACCCATTGGTGATTTCCGCTCCATCCGTTTCATTCGAATGTTCTTAACCGAATTCGAGCAACCCGTTGTCTTGCGTTTTGCTAGTCTTGATTTGGTGAGAGGCGAATGGAGACGCTACCGCTTTTCGTTAGATGGAATTAGGGAAGATGTACCCACCGATGAGGGTTCACCTACCACTTTTGAACTCAATGCGGTTAACCTGGAAGAAAATGGTGCTCGTGTTCCCATTGCCTACGTGCTTCCACCGGGCATCGATCGTCAGATTCTCTTTGGAACGGCCAGCTTACAACAACAGAACGAGCAATCGCTTTCATTGCGTGTGTGCGATTTATTGGATGGCGATGCCCGCGCTGCCTTCCGAAATCTGAATATGGATTTGCGTCTCTTCAATCGCTTAAAAATGTTTGTACATGCCGAGGCAGGAGACAATCGGAATTTGCGAAATGGCGATTTAACCGTATTTGTGCGCTTGGGTAGCGACTACAATGCGAATTATTATGAATACGAAATCCCCATGCTGGTGACGCAATGGGGCGAAACAGACCCCAGTAGTGTTTGGCCTGAGAGCAATTCCTTCGATTTTGCAATGGGCGACTTAAAAGAGGTGAAGTTAGAGAGAGACCGATTCTTGAGAGACAATCCAGACCGGAGTCTGCGCGATGTTTATACTGTATTTAGAGGCCGCAACCGCGTTTCGGTAGTGGGATCGCCCAACTTGAGCAATGTTCGAACCATTATGATTGGTATCCGAAATCCGAAGAAGCGAGTTCAAGGAGATGGAGACGACGGACTGCCTAAATGTGCGGAAGTTTGGGTCAATGAGCTTAGAATGACTGATTTTGACCAGAGAGGCGGATGGGCAGCCAATGCACGTATCTCTGCCAAATTAGCCGATTTTGGAAATGTGGCGCTTTCGGGCCGCACCAGTTCCATCGGTTTTGGAAGCATAGACCAAGGTCCAACCGAACGGCAGCAAGAGCAAATGTATGCCTATGACCTTCAAACCAACTTCCAACTGGGCAAGTTCTTTGGCGACGAGTCTAGACTTCGAATTCCTTTCTATTATGGAATAGCCGAGGAGTGGAAAGACCCTATGTTTAATCCGCTCGACCCTGACATTGAGTTCGACGATGCCTTGAACAATTTAGAATCCCAGGCAGAGCAGGCAGAGCTAAAACGTGCCGCACAAGATTACACCCTTCGAAGAGGATTTAACTTCACCAATGTGGGTATGCAGCGAAACCCCGATAGCAAAAAGCGGCCAGCGATCTATGATGTAGAGAACTTCAGCGCTGGCTACTCTTTCAACGAGCAGTTTAGAAGAAATATCAATACCGAATTTGATCGAAGAGTAGATCATCGTGCGAACTTGGCCTACAACTTCCAAACAAAACCCAAAACGGTTGAGCCTTTTAAGAATGTGGCCTTGTTTAACCGAAGCGAATGGTGGTCTTTGCTCAGCGATTTCAATTTCAACTACTATCCAAGCAAAGTATTGGTGCGCGCCGAATTAATGCGGATGTATCAAGAGAACAAACAGCGCAATACAGACAATTTCGACTTCCCCCTTCCAACCACCTACAATAAGGCCTTTACCATGATTAGGCAGTACGATTTGGGTTGGGATTTCACCAAAGCCTTGAAGTTCGACTACAATGCCACTATGAATACGCGGGTGGATGAGTTGTACGGACCCGCCAGTGCTGACAGCGTGCGCAATAGCATTCAAGAGAGTTTTTGGGCAGGTGGTAGACCTACCCAATTTCAACAAAGGGTGAACTTGAACTACAAGGTGCCCATCAATAAAATTCCGCTGCTCGACTTTGTTACCCTCGATGCTCGCTATGGAGGAACCTTTAGTTGGACCACCAACTCACAGGCGGCTTTAAACGCCCAGAACGATAGTTTGCGATTGGGAAATACCATACAGAATAGCAGCACCATTAACCTAACAGGGCAGTTAAACCTTGTGCAGTTTTACAATAAGATCCCGTATTTAAGCAAGATCAATACTCCTGTTTCAAGTGGCAGAGAAGGACCCGTTCGCAGACAAATTCCCGGAAGACCCAATCAAGCACCCGATGAACAAAAAGACACCACTCAAAAATCTGTATTTACGAAGATCATAGAAGGAACCGTTCGTGCCGCCATGAGTGTGCGCACCTTTGGCGGATCGTATCAATTGAGTCAAGGTACGGCCTTGCCTGGCTTTTTGCCAAGACCCGAACACTTTGGAATGAATCCTTCCAGCAACTGGGCTCCCGGTCTCGGATTTGTTTTGGGAATCCAACCACCCGACGATTTGTCTTCCAACGACCTCCGCGTAAAAGCAGCAGAAAACGATTGGCTCACTACCAGTCCGTATCAAAACAACGCCTTCTCGCGCACTTGGAGCGAAGTAATTAATTACCGCGCCAGCGTAGAGCCTTTTAAAGATTTTAGGATTGATGTAACCGCCAACAGAAATGAGGGAAGAAATGTAAATGCCTTTTGGAGGTTTGATGAGGATCTCTCTGAATTTACAGAGCAGAACCGAAATACCACAGGCAACTACAGCATTAGCTTCTTTACCCTTCCAACCGCTTGGGATCAGAGCAATGCACCGGCTTATAGCTCCGCCGCTTTCCAAGAATTCTTAGACAACCGATTGGTTATTTCTCAGAGGTTGGCGGAAGAAAGAGCCGCAAGAGATCCGAATTACAATGCCGTTATAACGGGCGATCCGGATACCACCAATTATGGTTACGACGGTTATAGCATCATCTCTCAAGAAGTTCTTATTCCTGCATTCTTAGCTGCCTATAGCGGAAACAATGCCGATTCATATGGACTTTCTTGGAAGAAGTCTACACCCATTCCGAACTGGAACTTGAACTACGATGGGCTGGGGAAAATAGGGTTTATTAAGAAGTATGCCCAGAATGTAACCTTAAGTCATGGTTATCGTTCTACCTATACCGTACAAAGCATTGCCACCAACCTCGCCTATTCCGATTCGCTTTTGAGCGAACCCGGTTCTAATCCAAGGAACATAAATGGCGACTTTATGAATGCAGATTTGATCAGTCAGATCGGGTTTAGTGAGCAATTCTCTCCGCTGATCGGATTGAATGTGCGCATGAAGAACAGCGTAACCTTCCGCTTTGATTATAAGAAAGACAGAAATGTGAATCTAAGTTTGGCGAACAATCAGGTGTCGGAAATAAAAGGAACGGAATACACTATTGGACTTGGATACATACTGAAAGATATCCGCTTCAACTTCATTCGTGTAGGCGCACAAAAGAAAGCCGTTCAAAGTAATTTAGAACTAAAAGCCGATGTATCCATACGCGATAATATTACTGTAATTAGAAGAATTGTAGAAGAGCTCGATCAAGTAAATGCAGGTCAACGCATTGTTACGATTAAGTTTTCTGCAGACTACGCCATCTCGCAGCGCATCACAGCCAAACTCTTCTACGACCACAACGTGAGTCAGTATAAAATCTCCACCGCCTTCCCAACCAGCTCCATCAATACAGGTATTAGCGTACGGATTAGTTTAGCTCAGTAGAGCGGAAATTCAATTTAGGGTAAGCGGAGAGTGAATTGTGGAAAGTGAATAGCCTGTGCTTTGAGAGAAATGCTTTTACACTTTTGCTTTCAAAAGCCCTAAGAGAGTAGGCAGGATTACAGAAATTCTCTACCTATATATATAGGAGTAGCTATTTTTTAGGCGGAAGGTCATTTCGTCGCTTTCATACTTCCATTTTATTCAGGAAATAAGGCCTCAAAACTTTCAGTCCATTTTTGGTTGGAAGGGATTTGTGATGTCTCCCTTTCTTATCTTCGATTTCCAACTCGAGACCCTCTTCGCTTAATTCCCCAACTCCAATTTCCAACTCGGGACCATCCTCCTTCAACTTCCTAGCTTCGTTGCGGAACTCGAGACCTCTGATTTCAATTAAAGGTCCTTCGTCGCGGAACTTCGGACCTTCGATTTCCAATTCCTGACCTCCGTTTCGAAACTTCGGACCTTCGATTTCTTTTAACGGACCATCGTCGCGCAACTCGGGACCATTGTTCGCCAACTCGGGACCATCGTCGCGCAACTCGGGACCATCGCCGTGGAACTCGGGACCTTCGTCGTGCAACTCGGGACCTTCGTCGCGGAACTCCTGACCTTCGATTTCAATTAAAGGTCCATCGTCGCGGAACTTCTGACCTCCGATTTCCAACTCCTGACCTCCGTTTCGAAACTTTGGTTGTTAGATTCGAATTAAAGGTCCTTCGACGCAAAACTCGGGACCATCGTCGCGCAACTCGGGACCATCGTCGCGCAACTCGGGACCATCGTCGCGGAACTCGGGACCTCCGTCGTGGAAAAAGTGTTAG
>CALCFH010000361.1 GCA_937900215.1 uncultured Cryomorphaceae bacterium | reverse complement strand
GTTGAAAAACGATCGTCAATTTAGTTTTGAAAGCCGCGGCAAGATTGAGGCAAAAGGCAAGGGGGAGATGGATATGTATTTTGTTTCATTGGCATAGAGTAAATAAAATGAAATTCAAGAACGAAGCTTTCTTTCAGATTATCGGTCTTAGAAGGAAGTGGATAATCTTAAAATTGAGTATTTGATTGCAAGGGGAGCGGAAGAGAAAATGACTTTGCATGAAATCCGAATAGAGAAAATGAAAATGCTCCACAACCACTCATTAAGATAAGAATAAGACAAATGACAGTTTATTTTGAAACGAAAGAGAATGAATACAAGCAGTTTCACCTTGATAATTGAATAGGATGAAAATAGGATTGAAATACTTGAAATATCTTGAGTGGGTTCTAATGATGGTTTTGCTTTTGGGAATAGTTGTAATCTCAAAAGAGATGGGCTTTCTAGATACTCTAAAGCCAGAGTCAAGAACAGGAAAAGGGATCATGTTCATTGGAATTGTCTTTATGTCTTTTCTTGTTTTAGCGGTGCATGAACTGGGCCATTTAATCACAGGACTTTTAAACGGTTTTAGATTTGAATTATTTGTTGTGGGTCCTCTTGGAATCAAGAGGGAGGAGGATAGAATCAAGATTTATTTGAATAAAAATATTGGATACTATGGCGGAGTGGCTGCCACTTCCCCAATAGAGGATGGAGCAGACAATGCCAAAAAGTTTGCAAGACTTATTCTGGCAGGTCCTGTTGCATCAGTATTCTTCGCAATCTTTTGTTTTGTTATTTCTTTTGCCATTGGAAAACCCTTAGGGATCATTTTTTATACCGGTGGACTCATTTCCATTGCTATTTTCTTTGCTACGACGATTCCATCGAAATCAGGAATGTTTTTTACGGATCGAAAGCGATATCAAAGATTGGTAAGGCCTGGAAAAGATCAACAGGTAGAATTGGCCATCCTTAGAATTATGGGGAAGTATTCAAAAGACAACTCCTATAAGAATGTAGACAGAAAGGATATAGCTGTTTTGGTAGAGGATGAACTTCCATTCATTCAATACTATGGTTTGTTCAATCTGATCTGTTATCAAATGGAGAATGAAGGACTTATAGATGATGAGACGAACAAAGACTACGAGAAGCTTTCTAAGAAGATGTCGAAAAGTGTAGTGCTGTCTTTTAATTCGGAAATAGAAAATGTAAAAGGACGATGGGAAACAGGTTCAATTAAATGAGATCATGGCTTATTGGACCTCTATAATCGCAAAGGGTTTATTTAAATAGGAAAGTTTTAAATCTAAAGAAATCCTTGCTATGCTATGGGAAGGAGAAAGGCAAACTCATTCGAAAAAGAGAAGTATAAGGACGAAAAAATAAACTAATTCACTCTACACTGCCAGTCTAGACTAGTCTTATACCATCGATTAAAACAGATAAGGCTTGTAGCTTAAAAAGAAACAAATGAAGAAAATAATAACCCTTGCTCTTTCCCTATTTATATTATCCTCTTGTTGGGCACAGACGGGCACGCGCCTTGTGCAGGCCAAAGAAGGCAGACGTTTAGATAGTCTGTTGACTCCCTATGTTATAGAACTTCGAAAACATACCAATAATACCGCAGGTATGGCCATAGGAGTAACGAAAGGAGAGGATGTAATCTATGCAAAAACCTTTGGGTATGCGGATGTTGAAAAGTCTTTGGAAGCAGATATCATGACTGTTTTTCATATCGCCTCAGTATCGAAACCTTTTACAGCCGCTGCCATTGTGAAACTGGTAGAAGAAGGAAAACTGAAATTGGACGATCCTATTCTCGATTATATCCCAGACTTTGAAATGAAAGGGGAAGAATTTAGGAATATTACCATTAGGCATATCCTGACACACACTTCGGGAATTCCAAGACATATTAGCATTGGGGATTGGGAAAATCCTATTTATGGAATCCATGCGTTGGAGAAAAATTTAGAAGACGCTAAGACCTTTGATTTATATTTCACGCCAGGTACAGAATATAATTACAGCAATTCAGCTTTCGATATTCTAGGCGTACTCATTAGCCGAGTAAGTGGGATGTCTTTTGAAGAATATGTAAAGCAGTTTATTTTAATTCCTTCGGGAATGCCAAACAGTTCTTATTCAAAACCAAAAGACAAAGTGCCTGCCCATTGGGCCATACCCCATTCCTATGGACTAGAGACGCAGGAATGGTTTCCCTATCCGTATTCCGAAAATTATTTTCCAAGTTCTGGCTTACAAACGAGTCTTTTAGATATGTGCAACTGGGGAATACTGCATGTGAATAAAGGCTCCTTGAAAGGAAGAGAAGTTATAAAGGAAGAATATTTTTCTTTATTAACCCAGCCATATTTTAATACGCCTTGGGGAGACGAAATAGGACTGAGTTGGTTTCTACAATCATATTTAGATAGACC
>CALCFH010000360.1 GCA_937900215.1 uncultured Cryomorphaceae bacterium | reverse complement strand
AAGGAGGGAATAATCGATTTTCTAAAGGCAAACGAATATGGCGTAGTTCAGGCATCTGACCTACTGACTTCTATGGATAAGGATAAGTATGAAACCTACCAAGACTTCTTCGATTACTGGGTGGAAGGAGCTGGGGAGCCTGAGTTGGGCCTAAAGCTCGTTGGAAAGAAAAACAAACAGAGCATAGAAATCTACAATCCTTCTAAAGCGCCTATGAGGCTAGAGCTTTTGCTAGTGCATGCCGACGGTCGCTTGGAGACACAATTCCTTCGCCTGGGCTCTGCTGAGAATCTCAGTAGCTTAGATGTAGAAGGAAGAGATCTTTTAGCGGCTTTTCCAGATGTAGATTTAAAATGTTTGGCGAAATGGGAAATGGCGCCTTTGGAAGAAAAAGCTCTGAAACAACTGTTGAAGTTGGAGAACCCAGAGGTTCAAAAGTATCTGCTTCGTTATTATCCCTCTGCACTTACTTTGGGGAAGAAAGACATAGAAAAGAGTCTCCAATTAAAGGAAGTCGATTTTATTTGGACGGTCTTAAACGCGCTTCCTACATCCAACCTAAAAGAAGAGATGCTGCTGCAACTTTGTGGAATAGACTCGCTGCGCTTTTTGGTGGATATGTATTTCAGTCAGAATGCGAATACCAGTGAATGGTCTTTGAAATTGGCCGAAAGGCTTTGGGAGAATCCTTCCTATAAATCGAAGGAAACGGCTTTGAGCATTTGGTTTCAAAAGGACCCAAAAGTATGTGTGGCCCATGCGCGCTTGGCACTCGACTACAATGAACCGGTGGTGAAAAATCTGAAGGTGGCAGCCAGTACCTATCTGCTTTTAAAGGAAGACGAAGCCGGCAAGGCTCAACTCATTGCCTTGGCTCTTCCACAAAACGAATTCAACACAAGAGGAATGGCCTTGAGCTCGATGACGATGAAAGGCAAAGGGGTTTTCGATCCGGAGGTCTTGGAAGGCTGTCTTCAAGATTATTTCGATCCGAATGGGAGAATTGCGCGTCCTACCAGAGACTATGTTCATTTCTTCTTGAAAGATGGGACGCATAATTCTAAGGTTGAGCAAAGGGTAAGACAGGTGTATGAAACCTGGACAGACAATCAGCAAGCCGTGTTTGACCGATTAAGCGGCTGGAAGAAATGAACCAATTGGGTGTAAAGAAAGAGCAGCTGATCGATTTTCTAGGCGGATGGTTGATGCTCAACTTGGCCTTTCTGAGTGCCGTGAGTTTGCGATTCGACGATCTGCGGGTAGAGAATCCTACCTATTATAATTATTACCTCCAACTCTGGGTCTTCAACAATTTGCTTTGGTTGGTGCTTCGTCAGCTCAATAGAAGCGCTACTCCTTTGCAGTGGAAAGAAGGAGTGCGCAAGAAGATGGGACAAAGCCTAGGACTTATCCTCTGGCATATTTTGCTCTTCGCCCTTTTGCTCTTAGCCTTAAAAGAAACTTTCTTCTCTCGATTATTTGGCATTTATTTCTACGCTCTTTGGACTCTCTTTCTATTGGTTTGGGATGGATTGTACTTTAAATGGCAAGAGAATAGAAGAAAAAAAGGACTAGGCCGGAGGCGGATTGGTCTGGTAGGTTCGGGTGGAAGTTTTGAGAGACTGAACAATCCGGAGGCTCATTTATATCAAGAAGGATTGCAGTTGGTTTGGTCTCTGGAGCAAAAGAAAAATGCGGGCATAAAGCCAGAGAACTACGCGGCGGAACTAAAGAAATCTGGCGTACAAGAATTGTATCTTGCTCTAGGTGATGCGGCTGAATTGCTGCAATGGCAGCGCTTTGCCGATGCCCATTTGATGCGCACCCGCATTGTGCCCGACTTTCAAATGCCTTTCAATAAGTCCTTTGAGGTGGAGTATTTGCTGGGCATTCCGCTGATCTACCCGCGACAAGAGCCCCTAGAGAACTTCAAAAACCGAAGTATAAAGCGATTGTTCGATCTACTCCTCTCTCTCTTTGTAATTGTTCTTGTTCTTCCTTTGGCCATTATTCTTATCGCCCCATTAATCTTAGTAAGCAGTCGAGGGCCCATTTTCTTCACCCAGTTGCGCTCGGGATTGAACGAAGAACAATTCTATATCTTAAAATTTCGGTCGTTGGGATTGGATGGAAAACCCTTTGCCGTTGGAAATTTCATCCGCCGCCACAGCCTAGACGAGCTTCCGCAGTTTCTCAATGTCTTAAAAGGCGAAATGTCGGTTATTGGTCCTAGGCCACATATGTTGGAGCATACCAAGGAGTACAGAGACAAGTTGGATGGATTTATGGTACGGCATTTAATCAAGCCTGGAATTACGGGCTTGGCGCAAGTGCAAGGATATAGAGGACAGATAGAACAAGAAGGCGAACTGGAGTCTAGAGTACTAGCCGATGTCTATTATCTAGAAAATTGGTCGGTATTGTTGGATCTCAAGATTGTCTTTCTCACGGTCTTTCAAGCGCTTTTTCCCTTACCGAAGGCCAGGTAATTTGGCGGCATTGTTTCTAAATGCTTCATTTCGGTAGGCCGCATAGGCATTGCCCAGCTTATTGCCATCCTTTCCAACTCCCTCTAGGTACACATAGAGAGGCGGACGCACATTCTCTTGTTTTTTCAATTCCATCCAAAGAGGTAAGACTTGAATGGCCAGCTGAAAGAGTTTCGGATTCTGAGAAGTGAGGGAGCAGCCGTGCAGCATTTCAAACGACTCTTGTATTTTGCCTTGCTTGAGATAGAGCTCGGCCAAGTTCAATCGCAAGAGTTCAAACTCCGGACTGATGGCGTAGGCCTGTTCATACCATTTTAAAGCTTCGTCTATATTTCCTTCACTCTTAAAACTGTTTCCCATTTGGTTAAGAGAAAGAATATGATACGGAGCCAGGCTAAGAGCGCGTTCAAAATCGAGTTTAGCGGCTACGGGATTCTTTTGAACGTAGAGCTTGCCTATACCACTGAAGTAAGGCATCGGATTGGTGAAATTATCCATCCTATAAAAAAAGCTTTCTGCTTTTTCAGCGGCACTCACAATGCGGCCGTCTTGTTTTTTATTGTATTCCAACACCTTTGCACCCAATATTTCTCCTTTCATATGTGCCTTTGCGGCATAGGCCGAGCCCAAAGAGAGCAGACTGAGGGGCAACCAAATGGCTAGAGCCGGAACGCTTACGAGGCTTTTATTGGAAGAAGTGCTGAGCAGCAGAGCCAAGAGCACAAAGAATAAGAACATATGTCCGCTGCGCTCGTAGGGGAAATCGCCCAAGGAGAAGATCAAATGAGCTAGAATTCCAAATCCAACAACCCATTTTAGCTTTCCCCATTCATCGTTTGCTTCTTCCTTCTTAATCAAGGCTTTGAAAACGAAGAACAAGAAACCCAAAAAGAAAAGCAGGGCCGGAATACCAAACTCCGAGGCCATCCACAGAAAATCGTTGTGCGGACGTTGGATAGAAATCTGACCGTTCATTACCTTGGCGTCGGTATGCTCTAGTCCGTATTTTGGAAACTGAATGCGCCATTGACCCGCGCCCACACCCGTGAGGGGATGTTCTTGAATCATTTCGAGGCTATTCTGCCAGAAGGAAAAACGACTTTCGATATTGGCTTTGTCGAGAAATTGTTTTTTTCCTTCAGACACCATAGTGAAAGCCAAGAGACCAAGTGGAATCAGCGCCATCCAACTGTACTTTCTAAAAGCCAAACGCAAGTTCGACTTATTGGAATCGAAGAGGAAGCGGAGGCCGAAGATGAGGAGGGTAGAGCCAATGAGGGCGAGCCAAGCACCGCGGGTGCGGAGCACGAATATCTCCAAGAGCAGCAAGGCGCTAATGGCCAAAGAAGCTTTCTTCCAATTGCCCTTTAAGGCTTGATGGCCCATGAGTGAAAAGCAAAAGCAGAGCAACAGCATGCCCGAAAGCAGGTTTTTGTGTTGGAATAAACCCTTTACCGCATAGGCATTGATGAGCAAATCGCCTTCTTGCCAGCGCTCTATGATCTCAAAGCCGGTATGAATAGACACAATGGAAGCCAAAATGGCTCCCGACTTATAGAGATAGGTAGTAGAGAGAATTTTGTGTTGAAGGGCATAGCGCAGGCCCATAAAGCAGAGGAGCAAACTGCCATTGCGGAAGAGAAAAGAATAGGCATCGCCGGCATAGGTAGCGGCGGGCAAAGAAATCCATTGCCAGAGGTACCATATAATAAGGAGTAGGGTGGGAAGATCCAAAGCCAGGCTTTTTTCTTTCTTATTCCCGAAGGCTAAAAACAGACCCAAGACGGCGGCCACGGAGGCAATCCAAAGCTGTCTGGCGGCCAAACCGGCATCTCCAAGCTCTTTTTGCAGGGCAAATGGCAGCACAATAAAGGCCAAGAGAATAAGTATGTCAGTGAAATTCAGCTTTGTAGATTTCTCCGCGCTCATAGTTATGCTTTAAGCGGAAAATACATCAATTTTGATGCTTTGAACAAAAGCATACATACAAGAGAAGAAAAGCCCCTTGAACGAATCATCGAAGCGGGCCCTAGCCCTTTGAAACAAGTCTGGGTAGACTTTGTGCAATACAAAGATTTGCTGCGCTCTTTTGTGCGTAGAGATTGGAAGGTGCGCTACGGACAAACCCGCTTGGGTTGGCTGTGGATGTTCATTCAGCCCATTCTCAGTGCCGCTATTTTGAGCCTGTTGTTTTCGCGCATCGGTTCAAGAGATGGCATTGAGATTCCTTTTCCGTTGTATGTGCTGAGTGGGTGGATTTGTTGGTCGTTTTTTTCTTCCGCCAGCACTCAGTCTAGTCAACTCTTGCAGCAGTACCAAGCCATTATTCGAAAGGTTTTCTTTCCAAAGCTCTTTTTACCCATTAGTAAGTTGCTGGCTCTCTTGCCCGAGTTTTTAGTCGGATTGCTCTTGGTGCTCATCTACACACTTTGGAGCGGCTACGGGAGTTGGTATCTCCTTTGGTTGCTACTCGCCCTTCCCTTTGTACTCCTCAGCAGCTTTTCTGTAGCACTGTTGAGCTTTGCCATAGGAGGCAGTTACAGAGACATTCAGCAATTGCTGCCCTATTTCTTTCAGATGCTTTTCTTCCTCACCCCTGTGGCCTACAGTTGGGGATTGTTTGGAAGTGCGCTTCCACCCGAATGGCAATTTGTGGTCTATTTGAATCCGATAGCGGGAGCCATAGAACTATTTAGGCATGCCTTATTCGGTGCGCTCTTTCCCATTCAGTACGCCCTATTGAGTTTTGGCAGCACTATGTTGTTGTTGTTGGTTGGATTAGCGCTCTTCCGAAAAGAAGAAGCGCGTTGGATGGATGAGTTATGATGCGGATAGAAGTAGAAGGCATAGGCAAGCGCTACGAGCGCAATGCACGGAGAGAAGACCTTTTAGTGAAGCGCTTTTTTTCGGCAGGGAGCAAGAAAGAAGAATTTTGGGCCTTGAAGGATATCTCCTTCCAACTAAAAGAAGGCGAAACCTTGGGCATTATAGGAAGCAACGGCAGCGGAAAGAGCACTTTGCTGAAAATACTCTCTCGAGTGAGCAAACCGACAGAAGGAAGAGCCAAGCTGATCGGAAGAGTAGCGCCCTTGCTGGAAGTAGGCACCGGCTTTCATCCGGATTTAAGTGGAAGAGAGAATATCTTTTTGAACGGAACCCTCTTGGGAATGCCACGGGCTTCGGTTTTGCAGAAGTTGGATGAGATTATCGATTTCAGCGGCATTGAGTCGTTTATAGATACCCCCGTAAAGCAGTATTCGAGCGGAATGTATGTGCGCTTGGCCTTTGCCGTTGCGGCGCATTTAGATTCAGAAATAGTCTTGGTAGATGAGGTTTTGGCGGTGGGCGATCTGGCCTTTCAAGCCAAATGCCTCAATAAAATGCAGGAGCTGAGTCAAAGCGGAAGAGCAGTGCTTTTGGTGACCCATCACCTAGAAAGTTTAAATCGATTGTGCGATAGCGCGCTTTGGTTGGATGGTGGCAGAATGCGCGATTTTGGAGCCGCCGATGAGGTGTCTGCCCGCTACCGAGGAGAAATGATGCTGAGGGCGAAGGAAATTCCCGCCGAACAGAGAAGCGATAGAAGAGGAACCGGCGATATTCAATTGAAAAAGCTGCAATTGCTGGATGCAGAGGGAAAGGAAATACAAGAGCTAGAGGCCGGAACGCTGGCGCAGTTTGCCTTGCACATTCATTCGCCTCATTTGCAACTCGATCAGCTACAAAATTTGCGCATACAGCTCAATCTCTTTTCAGAGAACGAACGTTTTATAGGCTGTTACGATTCGAATGTGGATTTAGAGCAGAGCCGAATGCCTTTGCCATTAGAATTGAAGACCGATCTACAGAGCATGCATCTCATTCCAGGTGAATACGCCTTGGTGGCTCGATTGCTCATCAACGGCAAACCCGCCGATCGATTGGAGTCGGCATTGAGCTTTCGCGTGCTCCCGAATGCGCGCACCTCCGAATTTAGAAGAGGGGGAATGCATTGGGAGTTGAATTGGAAAAAAAGCGAATTGTGAGCCTACCAACTTTTTGGAAAGATCCGGCCGAGTATCCTGTGGTAGTTTTTGGGATGCACCGATCGGGAAGCAGCTTGCTTTCTAGAATACTGCATTCGTCTAAAGTGTATATGGGCTTGCTGCAAGAGCACAATGCCGAAGCCATTCACTTTCTCAGCCTTAACCAAAAGCTATTGAAAGAGCACAATGCAGATTGGTTGGAGCCTGTTGTAGTAACAGAGAGCGGAGAACAAAAACTATCAGGAGCCGACCTCTATCACGAGCATTTTAAATTGAACCGAGGGGGAGAAGTCTACCGACGATTGTTTTTCAACGAGGCCTGGGGATGGAAAGATCCGCGCAACACTTTTACACTTCCTTATTGGCAAACCGTTTATCCAAAGCTCAAAGCCATCCACCTGCACAGAGACGGAAGAGATGTAGCTATGAGTTTGCATCAGCGGAATCAGAAAATGGGTGAGGTGCAAGATCCGCGATTGAATTATTTGCTGTTTTGTTTTCAGCTCTGGGAAAAGTATATCGAACAGGCCCTGCACTATAGCGAAAAGGATTTTCCTATTTTATCTCTCCGCTACAGCGATTTGGTAAAAGGAGAAGCATCGGTTTATTCCGAATTATCGCGTTTCGTAGGCCAATCCATCCAAGCAAAAGAAAGAGAAGAAAGGCAATACAACTATCCAAGCGAATTGCAAGCCGTAGCTTTGGAGAGCAAATGGATGAAAACACTGGGCTATCTATGAAGCCGCCTTCGGTTACGGTTATTGTTCCCAACTACAATCACGCGCCCTATTTGCGGCAGCGACTGGATTCTATATTGGCGCAAAGCTTTCAAGATTTTGAGTTGATCTTACTCGACGACTGCTCTAGCGACGACAGCCTACCCATCTTAAAGGAGTACGCACAGAAGAGACCCGACACCAAACTCATAGTAAACGAGAAGAACAGCGGGAGTCCTTTTGCTCAATGGAACAAAGGAGCTCAAATAGCCCAAGGGAGCTTTTTGTGGATAGCCGAAAGCGACGATCTAGCGCATACGGAACTCTTGGCCCGCAATGTAGCCGCCTTACAAGTCCATCCACAAGCCGTAATGGCCTACTGCCAGTCGGTATTTATAAACGAAAAAGGCGAGGAGGGGAACAACTACCGCGAGAACTACCAGTACATTTATAAGACAGATCGTTGGGAAAACGACTTCTATTCAGAAGGCGTAGAAGAATGCCGACGCTATATGTTGCGCCACAACAGTATTCCGAATGCCAGTGCCGTATTGTTTCGGAAGAAGGAGTTTTTAGAAGCAGGACCCTTGCCCGTAGATTGGAAGTTGAATGGCGACTGGATGTTTTACTGCAAACTCTTGCAGAAAGGCGGACTGGCCTTTAGTGCCGAAACCTTGAATTACTTCCGCAAGCACGAGCAGACCCAAAGACAGAGAGCCAATGCCGATGCCACAGCCTATTTTGAAATACTGCAACTGGCCGACTTTATCTCTGAGAAGAATGCACCCGATGCCGAGTTTCGGAAGCATTGCTACGCACAATTCGCCCATTGGTGGATCGGCAGTTTGTTTCGTCAGCATCGGTCATGGAAGTATTGGAGAGACAATTTCAAACTGTATAAGCGGTTCAGGGCGTATAGAGATTTTCTGTTGTTGCGGATAGGCTATACTGCATTGTATTTAGTCTTGATTCATATAATTGAGATATTGAGAATCAAAGAACTAGTAAAGAAGTGGAGGCATAGACTGTTTCCGGGTAAATACTTTGAGCATTGAAAGGCGTTGAAATAGGGGTGGTGGTGCCCGTCTACAATGCAGAGCGCACGCTCTTGGCGACCTTGGAGTCTATAGAGCAACAACGGTTTCCGCCTAAGGAACTGATTATTGTAAACGACGGAAGCAGCGATGCTTCGGAGAAGATCATTCAAGACTTCGCATCGCGCAGCACTTTAAAGATCGCAACTGTTTTTCAAGAGAACAAAGGATTGGGTGCCGCCCGGAATAAGGGCTGGAAGGCATCGAGCTGCAATTGGATTGCTTTTTTAGATGCCGATGATCTTTGGGATGAAGATAAGTTGAAGAGGCTACAATTGGAAATCCAGCAAAAGGGCGATGGAGTGTATTATCACAGTATGCGTCCTTTAGAGGGCGGAAGGATTCGTCAGGCAAAAAAGCTGAAAAGCTTGGAAGATGTTTTATTAAAGGGCAGATCGCCCGTGCCTTCTTCGGTATTGATGAGCAGAAGCCTACTCGAAAGCAGCGGAGGATTTACAGAAGACAAGGCATTTCTAGGCGCAGAAGATCTGCATTTGTGGTTGCGTTTGCTGATGCGTTCGACGCCCTTTTATGGGCTGAACGAATTATTGGGCGAATACAGAGCCGGCGGAATGAGCAGTGAAATTGGGATGCATTCGGAGAGAGTGCGAGCCGTGCTGAATTCGCTCGCAGACGAATTATCGCTTTCAGAAGCCTACTTAAAAAAAGTAGAACAGCGATTGCAATACGAATGGGCGCGGGCCTATCATACGATAGGCGAGTTAGAGAAGGCGATAGGGCTGTATAAAAAAGCAGGATGGAGTTTGAAGATAGTAGGCTTTCGGCTGGCGTGTTTGTTGAGATTGGTTTTGTGAGAGCCCATGGATGAATCCTTAGGTTGGATACGTTGAACAAGGGCCTTGGTGGCCCTTTTTTATTGCACTCAAATTTTTTCTTTCGGTATGCAGTGGTTTTAGGAGTTCGAGTTAGGGCTGTTTGGTCGGATTGATGCATAAGACATAGGATCTAGAGGGCCTTGGTTTTAGAGGATGAGTATGGAGACAAAGGTGAAAGTTCTAATGGAGAAAAACAAGCGCTCGAGTATACGGATTTAGCAATAACCACCTCATATGCAATTATTTGAAGAAATAAAAATTTTCTACGGATCTCGTATACAGCTTGTGGAAGGAAGGGAGAAAAGGAGTAGTGCCTAGGAGAAGAAGTACTGAAGAGAAAAGAAAATGTGTGGACTAGATAGATGAAAAAAGGCAACAGAAAAGGGGTGAAAAAGGAGAGCCTACAAGACAGGCTGGAACAGGGCTAGGGACGAATGACAAAGCAGGGAAAAAGGAGGTATAACAGAGAAAAAGAAAGAGTAGATAAAATGAAATTGGGCGGATTGAAAAATAGGGATTTTAAGAAAAAGGAGGAGGAAAAAGGACAGATGAAGGCAAAAAAGGGAGAAAATAGCTCAAAAAGTGGGGCCGAGAGAAGAAAAACAAGAGCTGAGAAACAAAAATAAAGGGCTAAAAAACGGAAAACAGTTGAAATGAAGCCGAAAAGGGAGCAGGAGAAAGATGAAAGAAGGCCGGAGAAACAAAACGATAAGCCGGAGAAAGAAAACGATAAGCCCGAGAAAAAAAACGATAAGCCCGAGAAAAAAAATGGAAGGCCCGAGAAAGAAATGAGAGGAGAGAGGAAGGGTCTGATACAGCAAAAGAAAATGGACGAGTAACGGAAGTTGTATAGAAAGGGAGAAAAGAAGAAGTGAAGTATACAGAAGAAGTAAAAAGGGGAAGGCGAGAGACAGAAAAGGAGAGCGGAGAAAAAGAAGGCAAGAGCGGTGAGAGCGAAAAGGAGAGCAAAAAAAGTGGGAGATAGAGAAAAGAGAATGAAAAATAGAGAAAAGAAAAAAAAAGAAGGCCCGAGAAACAAAACGATAAGCCCGAGAAAGAAATCGATAGAGCCGAGAAATGGCTAAAAGGAGCAAAAAGGGAGAATTCTGCCTGTGGCAGAGACGCGATGCACCGCGTCTGTATGTTTAGGAGGAAAAAGTTTTTCTTAAAAAGGGGGGAAGGAGGGA
>CALCFH010000359.1 GCA_937900215.1 uncultured Cryomorphaceae bacterium | reverse complement strand
AGTATCTCCAGTCTGTAGGTTGGATGCAGTATCGCGCAATTAAAAAGTCCCCTCTCGAGAGGGGATTTAGGGGTGTGTAGTGCAAGGATGAGTGATTTGGAGAGATTTGATGCAGTATCGCGCAATTAAAAAGTCCCCTCTAGAGAGGGGATTTAGGGGTGTGTGCTGTTGTGAAGAATTGTCCCATTTTTTCTTCTGTAGGTTTATTATTGGGTATTGTTTTATAAAAACCTACAATAGAATGGTTTATACTTTCCCAGAAGACTGTTTCAGGGCTTCTGAAAGCCTTCGTTCGCTTTACCCAATCCTACGCTCTTTGAACCCAATGGAAAATGGTTCTCTTGCATTCCTAACACTCTTCGTACGCATGCCTTGCAGGCTTCGTCTCCAATGCTTGCACTCTTTGAAGCCAATTGATTACCGCTTGCATCCAATCCTTACAGTGATTGAACCCAATAGAACACGCTTCGTCTTCAATCCTTCGCAGTTTGTACGCAATAGAACAGGCTTCGTTTCCAATCCTTCGCCCTTTGCACCCAATGGGTAAACGCTTCGAAGCCAATCCTTCGCGGACTGTCTCCAATGCTTGCACTCTTTGAAGCCCATTCGAAGCGGTTTCAATGCAATGCTGCGCCCTATGGGTTCTATAGCAGTACGAATAGGCTTGTCTTTGTGTTGCTTTGCCGCCAATCCTTGCAGGCTTTGCCGCCAATCCTTCGCAATCGGTTCTAAATACTGCGAAGAAAGGACTCTATTCTCCTCTTTTCCTTGTTTCTTCTGTGCATTCTTTCTTCCATCTAAACCGAGGAACAAATACTTTCTCAGTCTCAGTTGTGAATCCTTAATTCTCTATTTTCTAAGGCTACCATCGGCTCTTTGAATGCAAGATCAGAGGTCCTCTTTCCTCTACCTTCTTTCTACACCCTTTTATTTTTTTGTGACTTTGCTTCAGCTTAAGGAGTCAAGCTTAAAACAGAATGGACCGAACCGAAATCGGCTTTGCAAAATGCTGAGCTCTGCTCTGCTATGCCATCGACTGTATTTCTGCGGGCTGTTCTCCTTTTGCTGAATAGAAAAACTATCTTGGGGTGTGTTTAGCATACCCCATCTTTATTTAACCCTTCCGCATGTCTGATCTAAATTTACGGTTTCCCATTGGTCGGTATAAGTCTGTCGATGCTCCTAGCGATCTTCAAATCTCTGAGTGGATTGAAACCTTAGAGCGCTTTCCAGATAATCTACATCTTTTGGTAGATTCCCTTTCGTTACAGGCGTTGGAATGGAACTACAGGCCCGGGTCTTGGTCTATAAAACAAGTGGTGCACCATTGTGCCGACAGTCATATGAACAGCCTCATTCGCTTTAAGCTTACCCTAACGGAAGAGCTTCCTACCATACGACCGTATCTGGAAGCAGAATGGGCCAAGCTCATCGATTCCAACGAAAGCGATCTCAGCTATTCTCTGCAGATTATTTCGGCGGTGCACGGCAAATGGGTTTTACTTTTAAAGAATCTCAGTGCTGAGCAGTTTCAGCGCAAATACATCCACCCAGAGTCGGGCCGTGAGTTTAGCCTTGCCCAAGCCTTGGGCCTTTACGCCTGGCATGCCGAGCACCACCTTAAGCATATAGAGAATGCCTTGCTCTTTAAAGGCCATTTTCCGCTCTGAAGAATGCTATCAAAAGAAGATGCATGGGAAGTTCTAGAAACGGCTGCCACTTGGGTGGTGGTTATGGCTAGGCTGGTCTATGGTTTTGGTAAATGGATTCAGTTTGAAGGTGCTGCTGAAATAGACAAAACAGTACAGGAGCTAAGCGGAATGGAGCTAATGTGGGCCTTCTATGGGTATTCACGAAGCTTTGTCCTCAGCATCGGAATGCTCGAAATAACGGGGGCTATTCTCCTTTTCTTTCGCTCCACTCGACTGCTCGGATGCCTTTTTACCTCAACGATTTTAATCAATGTAATACTGCAAGACTTCTTTTATGAGGTAAATCAAGGAGCATTGAAAGCGGCAATTCTTTACCAATTACTTATTGTCTTCATTCTATTTCTGCACCGCGATAAATTGCTCAAAGGCTTGCAGATCCTTTTAATTGAACCATTGGAAAAGCCCAATCGGAGGCGCTTTTTTCTAAAGGCTTCGCTGGCCTTTGCTTTGTTTTGCCTGCTAAGAATGGCGGAGTATTTTATCACTACGGGCGCTTAAGGTGGATGGGTTCTGCCTTCGATGCCAAGGTTTTTCCCAGTGCCATCTATCTCCCTTGCATTTTTCTTCGGGCCTCAAGGCAGACTGAAATAAGACGGGTATTTATTTGGAATCGTGGGCCTTCCAGCCTAATGACAAGAGGCCTTTTGCTCTACCGCAAGGGCGCCATTGGGAGGACTGAGATAGGGAATGCCCAATCCCATTCCGCGCAAAACAAAGAGGGCTCCAACGACTACCACAAAGACCGGAATCCATCTGCGAAATCCTGCGCGCAAGTTGGTAGAAACCCACTGACTGGCTGCAATAACGGTTGCCATAATGGGTACAGTACCTAAGCCGAAGAAAGCCATAAAAGCAGCTCCTTGAATAGGATGTGAACTGGCCAGACTTCCTAAAACGGCCATATAAACCAATCCACAAGGGAGCATTCCATTCAAAATACCGAAGCCAAAGAGAGCGGTATTGCTGTCTTTTTGCATAAAGCGCAGCATGGTGTTTCTAAGTTTCTGTGTAAGCCTTGAAATGGGAGCAGTAATGCGAAAACCTTGAGTAAGTTTAGAAGGAAGAAGAACGGAGAGAATCATAATGCTTCCTGCCGCTATGCTCACCCCTTGCTGCCATCCGGCCAAAGCCAATCCCCTTCCAAACAAACCAAAGAGCAGACCTATAAAGCTGTAGGTAAGTATTCTTCCGAGGCTGTAGAGCGAAATACCCTGAAACCTTCCCCAACTATCTCGTTTACCAATGGGAAGAGCAAGTGCAATGGGGCCACACATACCGGCACAATGCAGACTTCCAACCAAACCCAGGCTAAAGGCAATCCAGAGATTCATAGTGTTTTATAGAAAAAGGTTTTCTTCAAAATAATAACCTTGCGCACCGGGAAGACTAATCTTTATCGTCCACTTCCCCTTGGCAAT
>CALCFH010000358.1 GCA_937900215.1 uncultured Cryomorphaceae bacterium | reverse complement strand
TGGATAGAATATTCAGGATTTCCTTTTCCGTAAAATTATGGTGATCTTGAAACTTTAGCAATCGGTATTCTACATGTGGGTTCTCTTCCAAAAAAGAATGAACGAACGAGTCTGGATGTGCGATGCCGGCAATCAATAACATTCGCTTTGGAGAAGGATTTGGCTTCGTCCTTGAAATCCAATGGATCCCAGCAGATTTCATTCTACTAAAGAGGATAGGCGCAGAAGAATGTTGTAAAGACGCCTTACGATAAGCATCTATGAGTTCGTCGGCAGGATTTTCGGGGCAATAGGTAAAGACAATAATCTTGGCTCTTTTCAAGCCAGAGGTAGGTTCTCGAAGATTTCCGATAGGTAAAATGAAATCTTTAAAAAAAGGTTTATCCCAGCGACTGAGTACGATGTCTAAATTTCGGGCTATCCATCGGTGTTGAAAGGCATCGTCGAGCAACAAAGAATGTAGATTCTTATTTTCATCGAGCATTCGTTTGGCTCCCTGTACTCGGTTTTCGCAAACAGCGGTTGGAACGGTCGGATTTCTTCGCTTTAACATCAAAGGTTCATCACCGCTTATAGAAGGGCTTGAATCTACTTCCACCCAAAAGAAACCCTTTGAACTTCTGCCATAACCCCGACTCAAAAGGCCCGGATTTCTGTTTTGTAGCAAATGGAGGATGGCGTCGCAATGTGGACTTTTACCCGTTCCTCCGGTAGAAAGATTGCCTACTGAAATGGTGGGAATTTGAACCGACTGCGAGCGGAAGACCTTGGTTTGAAAAAAGTAATTTCGAATCGCGGTGACGAGCCAGTAGCTCATAGCCAGCGGGATAGAAATCCATTTAATAGGGCGAATCATAAGCTTACGAAAGTGATGCTTTTTCTGCTAAATCCAAGATTACCTGAAGTTGATTATGAGAATGCCATTGTACTTCTGGTTTTTGATTTCGAAACCAAGTGAGTTGTCTTTTCGCATAACGTCTGCTGTTTCGCTTAATGAGTTCAGTTGCTTCTTCTAAAGAAATGGCACCCTCTAAGTGCTGAAATAATTCAGCGTATCCAACGGTTTGTAAAGCTTTGAGATGTCTGAATTCAAAAAGCTGTTGGGCCTCTTCAAGAAGGCCAGATTGCATCATCAGATCTACTCTATTGTTAATGCGCTCGTACAGTAACTCACGAGGCCAGTCTATTCCGAATACCTGCAGTTTGTATTTGGGTTCTATCTTTTTGTTGAAGTCTTGCAGACTCTCGCTATAGGTTTTTCCCGATTGCAAACAGATTTCCAAAACACGCATTAAACGCTGAGGATTTTGGGAGTCTAAACTTTGAAAGCTCACGGGGTCTAGTTTTGATACTTCTGATTTTAGCCAATCGAGTCCTTCCGTTTCAAAGCGTTGGATTACCGATTCTCGAAGGGAGGGTTCAACCTCTGGCAGGTCGTGAAAAGGGTAAAGTAGTGCATTGAGATACAAGCCACTTCCTCCCACGAGAACGAATTTTTCTTTGTTACTATTCGATAAAAACGGTTCAGCTTCTGAGGCAAAGGCACCCGAACTATAGGGATGATGGATGGATTTATTGGATATGAAATGATGCTGGGCCATTGAAAGTTCCTCCTTTGAGGGCTTGGCTGTTCCAATATTCATTTCTAAATAAAACTGCCGCGAATCGAAGGATATTATAGCTGTTTCGAGTATTTGAGCGAGTGAAATGGCCAATGCCGTTTTTCCAGAGGCTGTGGGTCCTACAACAATCCATAATTCGGGCTTTGCTTGGCTTTTATGCATAGTATTAAGATATGTTTACCATTTATTTTCAAGGTAGAGAATGGCTATCTTTGCAGCCAAATTAAAGAGGAAATAGTTAGCACAAGTCTAATTAAACTGAATTAGCCCTTGTCATGATTAGATTTTGACCATCTTGGTTAAAGTTGATTTACTCTTTTTGAAAAAGACATATGGTAAAGCTAGAGGATTCAAATGGTGGTAGTCAGAGGTCTAATCCAACCAGAGCAAAGGAGGCTGAGGGTAGTTTAGACATTCGTGTTTTCTTGTTTAAGGCCTTGCGGTTTTGGCCCCTTTTTGTGGCGAGTTTAGCTGTTTTTGTTTTAAGTGCCCTTCTGTTTAATCGCTATACTGCTCAGAAGTTCCGCACGAGCACTAGCTTATTAATAAGTACAGATAATTCAGGTGCGAATGCAGGCTTAGAAGCTGTAATGAGCGCCATTGGATATTACAATCCGGAATTGACACTTGAGAATGAACTCTTTATTTTAAAATCAGATTTTCTATTAGAAAAGACATTAAAGAGTCTGGGTTTAGAAGTTAGCTATTTTAAGGAGGGAAGGGTGAGAGCCAACGAATTGTATTTAAAGCAGCCCTTTGTTATTGAATTTGATCCTTCCCATCCGCAACCAGCTAAAGCAGATATTCGGTTACAATTCAAATCGGACAACTCGTTTAGTATTGAATTGTCGGATCAACCACAAGCATTTATTACCTATAGTACCAATCAGAATCAATCAATTAAAGATCTACTTGGAGAAAGTCAAGTAACAGGATTAAATGGTGAATATGTTATCGGTCAGTGGATAGAAGGAAAAGGTTTCAAGTTTAGAGTGAATTTAAATCCCTTCTCGGGAATGAGTTTGTTCGAAGACCGCTTCTTGTTCAAGTTCAATTTATTCTCCGACATGGTTGAATCTTTTGGTGAAAAGTTGAAGATCGAGACTTCCATTGAAGGATCATCTGGAGTTCGCATTGCAGTTGAGGGCTCTATTCCTGATAAAGACATAAGCTTCTTGAATGCCTTCACTAATACTTACCTACAGTATGGATTGGAGCAGAATAATTTAATTACCCAAAATACGCTCAACTTTCTTCAATCTGAATTAGTACACATTTCAGACAGCTTGTTTAAAACTGAGCAGATTTTAGAAGACTTTAGAACGGCAAATAAAATTGTTGATTTAGATGTTACTGGAAGTAAATCGTTCAATGAACTTGCTGAGTTGGAATATAAACTTGCCGAAGAACAAGGAAAGAAGAGGTATCTAGACTACTTATTAGAGCGATTTACAGATGATACCGAAATGGCAGCCAAACGTTTGGTTCCGCCTCCTGTAGCGGGTGTAAGTGATCCATTAATTATCAATGCTGTTAGTGAGTTGAATTTACTCTATGGCGAGTTAAGTCGTTTGAAATCGACTATGCGAGATGACAACCCTGAAGTGAGGAGAATTCGTGCGCAGATTGTCAATTACCAATCTATTCTTGGCAGTTCGGTAGAAGCAGCTCGCAAGCAAGCGGCAATGGGGGAAACCGAGCTTCGCTCCAGAATTGGTAGACTTGAAAAAGAGTTGAGTAGCTACCCTAAAACTTTTAGGAGCCTACTGGGCATACAACGAAAGGCAAAGCTGAATGAGGAGTTGTATCTATTTCTACTACAGAAACAAGCGGAAACGAGCATTGCATTGGCGAGCAATGTGCCTAGCAATAGGGTGGTAGATATTGCCAAGACTGATAAAGACCCGATAAAGCCAAATAGCAAATTGAATTATGGAATAGCCTTTATCCTAGGGTTGTTTCTTCCTATTCTTTACATCGTTCTAAAAGAATATCTAAACACTCGAATCCAATCAAGAGCCGATGTTGAGGCCTTAACGAGTGTTCCAGTGGTGGGCGGAATTGGGCATAATGAAAGAGATTCAACCTTGGTTGTTGTCAACCACCCCAAGTCTGCCATAGCAGAGTCTTTTAGGAGTTTGAGATACAATCTCAACTTCTTTTCAGATCCAGATCAAACAGTAAAAGACAGCAGTAAAGTGTACTTGGTAACTTCAAGTATTGGAGGAGAGGGAAAGACATTTTGCTCTATTAACCTATCTTTAGTCTTGGCGCTAACAGGTGCCAAAACCGTATTGCTTGGTGTAGACTTAAGAAAGCCTAAGATTTACAATGATTTTGCTCTTTCTAATAAGGTAG
>CALCFH010000357.1 GCA_937900215.1 uncultured Cryomorphaceae bacterium | reverse complement strand
TTACCGATGGAGTGCAATTGGAGACCAGCGAAGGTGAGTTTCATGCACTTTCTGTGGTGGGAGCAGACGGGGCACACAGCATAGTAGCCAAGCAGTTGGCGGGTTTTGAGATGGATAGAAACCATTATTGCGCCGCCCTGAGAGTATACTATGACAATGTAGAATGGGATCAGCCCAAAGATTTAATAGAGCTTCATTTTATTCCGGAAGTATCGCCCGGTTATTTGTGGATCTTTCCGATGGAAGGCAATAAAGCCAATGTGGGTATTGGAATGCTCAGCAAGCATGTGGCCGAGAAAAACGTGAACCTAAGAACAGAGTTAGACAAGGCGCTAAAGTCGCATCCTTCTATTAGTCCGCGCTTTAAAAATGCCACGGCTCGGGAGAGCGTAAAAGGATTTGGAATTCCATTGGGTTCGAAAAAATTCCCGATATCGGGTAATCGATTTCTCTTGGTAGGTGATGCTGCCTCTTTGGTAGACCCTATGACAGGAGAAGGCGTTGGAAATGCCCTCCGAAGTGGACGATTTGCCGCAGAGCATTTGTTGGAAGCCTCAAAGATCAATCGTTTTGATGCCGCTTATAACAAAGCCTACGACAGAAGAATTTACAAGGCCATGTGGTCTGAGTTTAGAATTTCTAGAGCCTTCCAGAAATTTTTTACCAATCCGAGAAGAGTGAACTGGCTTACGGGCTTCTTGAATAGGAATAAAAAGCTGCATCAGAAAATGAATAAATGGTTCTTAGAAGACCATTTGATGACCCATTGGAACAAGCCTTCTTTTTACTTCAAAAAGCTTCTCAATCTGAAATAAGCTCCCATAGATATTCAGTGGTGGCTTTCTGCAATTCTGGAAAAAAAGCTAGAAAACAGGCTTCTAATGGGGAATAGTGTAGTTGTATTTCATCCCATGCTAAGTGCATGCTAGAAGGAAAGCGCGTTCTGCGACTCAATCCGGAAAAAGCCTGCAACATACCCGATTCTTCTTTGTATGAAAGCAGCCAGTTGTGCCTTTGCATATGATCGAACATACGCACAACATTGGGCGGCATAAGGGGGAGAAATCCGCTTAATCTAGCATACGTTTCTTGGGTATAGGATTCGAGCCTTTCTAGGCTGTACAAATGCCAGTGATTGGCCAGAAAATGATCAAAGACCATATCTACCACCACAGGGCTAAATTTTCCTTGATGAGATCGCAGAATGGCAACACATTCTTTAACTAGAGTATGCGAATCTGTAAAATGATCTATGAAGCGATGCAAG
>CALCFH010000356.1 GCA_937900215.1 uncultured Cryomorphaceae bacterium | reverse complement strand
GGTTGATTTTTCTCAGCAACTTCTTAGTAGTGGGCAGTCTTTTCTTCAATTGGAGAGTCTATATTTTTCTAATGGCAATCAAATCAGTGCCAGACTTTCTGTTTTTAAGAAGTATGGCCATTCGATGGAATAGAGCGAAAGCCTTGAATTACTTTATGCTTACTGCCCTTTTCTATCCTTGGTATTTAGTGCTAACGGCTATTTTGTCGCAGACGACGAGGGTGAAATGGAAAGATTAGAGCTCATGCGAAGCAAATCAGATCCACTTGGTGACTGATATAAATTCAATTCAAATTGACCAATAGCCGAAAGTAAATGGTCAAAAATATCAGACATAATACCTTCATACGTTACCCACTCTATTGAAGAGGAGAAGCAATAAATTTCCAAAGGAAGCCCATTTTCCGTGGGCTGCATTTGTCTTACCATCATGGTTTCATGATCTGCGATATGCGGATGTTTACGTATGTATTCAGTGGCATATTTCCTGAAAATTCCAAGATTGGTCATGTTGCGCCCATTTACCTTAGTTGATTTATCAACTTGGTTTATAGCATTGTAATCGTCTATTTCCTTCTGACGCTCAGAAATATACTCTTTTACAAATTCAATTTTGCTTAAGGATTTAAGTAAAATTTCATCTGCAAATTGAATAGAGCGTACATCGATAAGAATAGACCTTTTAATTCGTCGGACACCAACGGAAGTCATTCCGCGCCAATTCTTAAATGAATCAGAAACAAGGGCATAGGTGGGAATGGTTGTAATGGTCTTATCCCAATTACGCACCTTAACGGTGGTGAGGTTTATTTCAATAACATCTCCATCTGCACCGTACTTTTCCATCGTTATCCAATCGTTGATACGAACCATATCATTCACAGATACTTGAATGCTGGCAACCAATCCGAGTATGGTATCCTTGAAAACCAACAAGAAAATGGCAGCACCTGCTCCAAAAGCACCTAAAAAGGCTAACGGACTTTTTCCGATTATCTGGGAGAGCAGAAGTACAGTGCCGAAAATATAATTGACAATAGAAAAAAGTTGGAAAAAGCTACTTACTGGCTTGCCTTCAAAATAGGCTCTAGAAAGAGCAATGTGATTGAGAGCTTTTATAATGCGGTCAACCACCAACATGATTATTACAATCACATAAAGAATGATGATTTTGGATATATAAGCCTGAAGACTAGGGAAATCTACTAGAATGAATTCAGCGGAAAAGTCAATTATCACCGCAGGAATAATATGAGCAAGGCCAAGAAAAACACGCTTTTCATAGAAAACGTCATCCCAATCATTTTTACTGCGCTTTACATACTGAGCAACAATTCTCATTATGAGTTTACGCGCAATAAAATCTACAATAAGACTAACTAGAACGAGTAAAGCACAATCTATAATCAGAGTTAGATTGTCCAAATATTTATCGTCAACACCCCATTCAATAAGCTGGTTTTTAGACCAGTGATTAAAACGGTAACTGTTTATGGTGAGTTCGGTCATTCTTGTTCTAATTGCATCAGAGCTTATAGGTACAGAGTCTTTCTTCTTACGGCAGAAGCGTTAAAGTACCCCAAGCTAGTTCGGTTAGGATTACTAATACATTTTATATTTCCCAATAATGGAGCAGGAGGAGGGTCAAAAGTACTGCCAACACGACTGGTTTGTGTTACCAATAATTCCAAGAAATTTAAATGTCTAAGTGTAATGCTTCCTTGTTCAATAAAGCATTTCGTACCTCTTATTCGATTAGAGCGGGTAAACTGTATCGAAGGCAAATCTACATCATTAAAACTCCGTCCATCCCAAAACTCGTCGCTGTAGGTGGTAATCTGGTCGGCTTGATCAAATGCGGTATCATTTAGCCAAACTTTTAGTCTATAATTATCACCTAAGCCTGGAGGATCTGAAAAACTAAAGAATGGATACCATCCATCTTTTTGAAAAGCATCGTCTACTACAAACCGACTGAATATACTATCAATTTCGGGGACTCTCTTCAGTTCTTCTGGAATACTCTCCCAAATTCCGCCCTCTAAAGCAGGGTTTCCATCAGGAACGACTACTCGAACATGATAGATTTTTCCAACAATACCTTGAAAAGGAAAAGAATAGTATCCCAATGAATCCTCAATCAAAGTAGCTACTGAATCATTGTTTTCATATAAAACAATGGTTGCGCCACCAATTCTCGGCGTGGCTACTTGTGAGAAATAAGGCGCAGTTGCAGTGAGAGTAATTCCAACTGAATCAACGTCTGTAATCCTCCCGTTAATTACAATTAGAGGCTCAGAATCAGGTAGGTCTAATTCAATTACATCCTGACATGAAGAGAACAGGGCTATGAATAGAAGAGGTAGGGTGCGAATAGACTTCATTAGAAGGTGAAATTATAGGTGATAGAAGGAATGATTGAACCAAAAATAGAGAGCTGAACGGCCTCAGTAATATTGGTTTGTAAAGCGGCCTCTCTAAAGAAAACAGAATAGGGATTTCTTCTCGCATAAGCGTTGTAGATTCCGAAAGCCCAGCTGCTTTGCCACTTTCCTTGTGGCTTTTGCTCCTTGGTATAGTTTGCACTTAGGTCTAAGCGATGGTAATTGGGTGTTCGTGCGCCATTTCGATTGTCATACACCGGAAAAATAATCCCCTCATACTCTCCACGAGCCGAAGGATAGGTAATGGGTCTACCAGTTTGAAAAACCCAAACCATTCCAATATCCCATTTTTGGTTGAGTTGATAGGTAGCTACTAAGCTGATATCATGTGTTTTGTCGTAGTTGGATGGGAACCACTCCCCGTTGTTAATCTGTTCACCAGCATATTGACCATCTACTAATCGCTCAGTTTTTGACCAAGTATAACCTATCCAACCTGTAAGTTTACCACTGTTCTTCCTGAATAATATTTCCAGACCATAGGCTCTGCCTTGCCCAGCAATCAGCTCGGTTTCAATATTCTCTTTAAAGATCAAATCGGCTCCGTCTTTATAATCCAAAACATCGCGCATATCCTTATAGTAGACTTCTGCACTCAATTCATATTTCTGCTGATAGATTTCAACATTTCTGAAATAGCCCAGTGCTATTTGATCGGCTGTAGCTGGTTCAATGTAGTTTCCAGAAGGCCGCCAAATATCTACGGGTGTGGTTGCCGTAGTGTTTGATATTAGATGGATGTATTGTCTAGTGCGGTTGTAACTTGCTTTAATAGATTGAACCTCATCTATCAGATAATTTGCGGATATTCTCGGTTCAAGTCCATTTAAATCAAAGAAAGATGCGATGGTTTGCCCTGAAGTATATTGATTGAAACCAATAATAGAGCTATCCTCTAAGGATTCACCCGCTCGATAAACGGATTCTGTAAAAGGCCCCATTCTAAAAAAGGCCCCAAATCTCAGTCCGTAATCTAAAGTCAGGCGATTGCCTATTTTCTGTTCGCTGCTAACGTATACCGATGGTTCTGCTGCCTTTTGTCTTTGTAACTCGGCAGAAATTGATCCAGAGATAACAGCGGGATCGAAAAGATAGTAGGTATTACTCAAGCCAAATTTCACCTTAGTTTCAGGGCTTTTATACCAAGTAAATGCAGCACTGCTCACATAGTTTTGAATTCGGGAATTCCAAGAGAATTGAAATTCTTCATCCTCAGGTGTGCCTAAAGTGTATAAGTAATCGCTGTATACACCTGTGAAGTTTGCAAATAGCTTATCAGAAAAAATGCTATTCCATCTTAATGTGGCGGTGGTATTGCCCCAATCAAAGCCAAATGCATCTTGAATTCCAAATACATCTCTTCCGTAATAGCCGCTTAAATAGACTGTATTTTTTTCATCGATTTTGTAATTCAGTTTTCCATTTAGATCATAGAAGTAGAGGATG
>CALCFH010000355.1 GCA_937900215.1 uncultured Cryomorphaceae bacterium | reverse complement strand
GAGGGTCAAAACTTTCCCTTTTCTCTTTTTCAAACGTTTAGGACGCTATTGGTTTTAGAATTATATTGCGGGTGTTAAGATAAATTAATGACCTCCTATAGTAAACCAGACTTTATTTGCATCGGTTTTGAGAAAGCAGCAACTACATGGTTGTATAAGCATTTGAATAATCATCCTGAAGTGAAACTCCCATACATTAAGGAGTTTCGATATTTCAGCGAGGGTGATGATTTACCAGCTTATACGTTGAAGAATAGGTTTTTTGGCGATCACTGGCATTACGGAATATACAGAGACCATGTCAAAAGATTTATTCGTGATTATGTTCGACACCCTCGAAGTACAGAAGGTAGATCTTGGTGGTTTAAGTACCTCTTTTACCCACGCACAGAAGAGTGGTATTCAAACTTGTTCGATACAGAAATGGTAAGTGGAGATATTACTCCAACATATACGCACCTTAGTGAAAAGAGTGTTGAACGCATTAAAGCTTCATTTCCAAATACAAAAATTATCCTCATATTAAGAGAGCCTACTAGTAGACTTTGGTCCAAATTAAAGATGAATGTGGGGCGGCAGACTCAAAGAGAGTTGAGTGAAATTGAGGATTGGGAAATTGATAGAATGATAGATATTCATTTTAAAACAGAGCCATTTCTAAGTGATGTTGTTGAAAGGTGGAGAAGGCATTTTAAAGATATTGAAATTGTTTTTTTTGAAGATGTTCATGAAAAGCCAACTGAGGTAATGTACCGAATTTTCAAACTGCTTAATTGTTCTATACTGCCACTTGATTCAGCCGTTCTGAAATCCAAAGTTCATCTAGGCCTTGATGGAGATATGCCTTTGAGAATTCGTAAACGATACATTGAACGTCACTCCACTGATGTTGAAAGATTGAGTCAACTTACTGACTCAGACTACCCGAATAGATGGCTTGCCAAATACCGCGAATATCAATCGTAGATTGTCATTCTAATGGGATGAACATCAACCAGTTTTTAACTAGGTAAATTCTATTTATCAGAGTAAGACAATTCTGAGTCTTTCTATGGATAGCACTCCACCAAGCCCAAATACAGTGGCATACCAAGCGTTATGTTGAAAGGAAACGTAATGGCAAGTGCCATTGGCAGGTAAAGGCTTGGATTGGCTTTTGGAGCAGCCAATTGCATGGCTGCGGGCACAGCTATATACGAAGCACTTGCGGCAAGAATGGCAAATAGGAATCTATCTCCATCGTTGCTAGAGAATAAGCTACTCGAAACTGACACAATGCACCCATTCACAAGGGGAATGATAATGGCGAAGCCGAGTGCAAACCACCCTTTCTTTATGAGGTCAGCAAGTTTTCTGCCGCTTGTAATTCCCATGTCTAGCAGGAAAACGGCAAGAAATCCCTTGAAAATATCGGTAGTAAATGGTTTGATGCCTTCGGCCTGCTGCTCGCTTGCCACGAGTCCGATACATAGGCTTCCAAGAATAAGCAATACGC
>CALCFH010000354.1 GCA_937900215.1 uncultured Cryomorphaceae bacterium | reverse complement strand
CCTATTCCCGAAGAATGGCAGGCCCTTATTTGGGAATGGCCTGAGATTCAAGTGCATTTCGATGCACTTTCAATAGGAAAGCGAAGAAGTTTATTGTTTGCCATAGATCGATTAAAATCTTCCGATGCGAGAATTCGAAAGGCGCTGCATTTCGCTCGAAAGTTGTCAGAGGGTGAAAACGATTTAAAAGGTCTATTTTCTAAGTAATGTATGCCTAGAGTATTTGAATTCTAATTAAAAGCGCTAGCTAGACTTTGATTTTATAAACTTTTACTCAAAGACCAAACTAAACAAGTTGTATCTGCGTAATTTGCACGGATGAAGATGGATATTAAAATCGCCTTAATTGTAGGATGCCTTTTTTCTATCATGGGACTAAATGCGGCCCATTTGGTTGGCGGTCATATTTCCTATGAATGCATTGGTGGCAATGATTATCAGGTTTTCCTGAGAGTGTATAGAGATTGTGCGGGAGGAGGTGCCGCTTTTGATGCAGATGCCAATATTGCTGTTTACGATGCATCAAACAACCTCATTCAATCGGTTCAAGTTCCGAAAGGGGCTACCATATCCGTCCCACTCAATAGTACTGGTAACCCTTGTCTTACACCGCCTTCCAACCTTTGTACCGAGTATGCTGACTATACGACCACCTTTTCATTGCCCCCAATTGTGGGTGGATATACTATCGTACATCAACGATGTTGTAGAAACAATAGTATAGACAATGTTGCCAACTCTGGAAATTTCGGGAATACTTATTTCGTAACCATTCCTTCTATGGATGTTACATGCAATTCCAGTCCGGCTTTTAACAATCCGGCTCCCATTGTTCTTTGTGGAAACGAGCCTTTGAATTTGACCATTGAAGCCATTGAAAAAGATGGCGACTCTCTACATTTTGAATTCTGTGATATACTTGAAGGCGGCTCAAGCGGTGGCGGAGGGGGCGGATGCTTTGCTGTTGTGCCCATTCCTTCTTGCCCTCCTCCTTACACTCCCATAGGCTTTCTTGCTCCATACTCGCCTTCTCAACCCTTGCCAGGAACACCACCTATATCTATAAATCCACAAACAGGACAATTGAGTGGAACGCCTGATCAATTGGGTCGATTTGTAGTTGGAATTTGCGTAAGTGAATGGAGGAATGGTATGCAGATGAGTCAAATTCGACTCGACTATCAATTTAATATTGTGAATTGTGTGAGCAATATAGTTGCAGATATGCTCACGCCTGCAGAAGATTCTACGCTCTTATGCAATGGATTGAATGTGCAGTTTCAGAATGAAAGCAGCAATTTCAATCATTTATTTTGGGACTTTGGAGTACCTGGTGTTTCTACCGATACATCCAATTTACCAAATCCTGTTTTTAGCTTTCCCGCCCCTGGTAACTACACGGTATTACTAGTGGTTAATCCAGGTTGGCAATGCAGTGATTCAACCACTTTTGATTTCTTGGTTCAACCCGATGTAAATGCAAGTATGTCATGGTCTGGTGTTCCTTGTTTCGAAGTTCAAGGAATTGAATGGGAAGCAATCGGAAACTTTCCAGCCAATTCAACTTTCGATTGGAATTTTGGACCTGGAGCCAGTCCAAACTTTAGTGCCAACCTGGTCCCACCTGCAGTTACTTGGAGTAGCCCAGGATGGAAAACGGTTTCCTTTACAGCGTATTGGCCACCTACTTGCTCTATCACTTTTGTTGATAGCGTACAAATAAGTGCCTTGGCGGCTACTGTTGATGCCGGACCCAATCAAACCATTAATAGATTTGAGTCTGCCGATTTGGGTGCAAGTTCTGGCTTCTCTTTCTATTGGTATAGTGATATTCCCTCTCGTTATAGCGGACAATTTCAACAGAATATTCGTGTTTGGCCTCAAGACGATACCACCACCTATTATGTAATTGTTAAGGACGAATTGGGCTGTGAAGGAATTGATTCAGTCCAAATTTTCTGGCAGCCAGATAGTATTATTCCTGAAGATCCTCAGGTGATGAATGTTATTACCCCAAATGCAGATGGAAGAAATGATTTCTTAGATCTCAGCAATGTTCTTGATAACCAAACGGCTCGGTTACTCGTGCTAAATCGATGGGGACAAGAAGTGTTGGACAGAGTGAACTATCAAAACGATTGGGATGGGGTGGATCAAGGAGGAGACCCACTTCCTGATGGAACCTATTATATCTTGCTTATTGGATCACAAGGCACTCTCTACCAAGGAGGTGTCTCCATTATTCGAAGCAACTAAACCAATTTTCGCAAAAAAATGGCACTCTTTCTTTCTATTCTTGTTGGTCTTCTGCTATTCGGTGCAGCCGGACTATTCATTGTTCGTCAGCAACAAATTGTTCTTCTTGAGCGATTTGGAAAATTCAAAGGAATGTCTGGCCCAGGTATTCATTTTAGAATTCCAATTGTAGACCGTATTGCCGCCAAAGTAAATATGCGCATTCAACAATTGGATGTCTTGGTTGAAACCAAAACCAAAGACGATGTTTTTGTTAAAATGAAGGTTAGCGTACAATATGTAGTGCTCAAAGAAAAAGTATTTGAAGCTTTTTATAAGCTTGAAAGTCCTCATGCTCAAATAACTTCCTATGTATTTGATGTGGTTAGAGCAGAGGTTCCAAAATTGCGATTGGATGATGTTTTTGAGAAAAAAGACGATATCGCAATAGCGCTTAGAAGAGAATTAACCGAAAGCATGGATGCGTATGGTTATGGCATTATAAAAGCTTTGGTAACGGATATCGATCCAGATATCCAGGTAAAAGATGCCATGAATAAGATCAATGCTGCTGAACGCCAGAAAATTGCAGCTACCTATGAAGGCGAGGCAGAAAGAATTCGCATTGTTGCAAAAGCCACTGCCGAAGCAGAAAGCAAAAGACTTCAAGGACAGGGTATTGCAGATCAAAGAAGAGAAATAGCAAAAGGGCTAGAAGACAGCGTTAGCGTTTTAAACAATGCCGGAATCAATCCACAAGAGGCATCCGCCCTAATTGTCATCACTCAACATTACGACACCTTGGCATCGGTTGCTGAAGATTCTAAGAGCAGCCTAATATTGCTTCCAAATGCACCTCATGCAGCAAGTGATATGCTAAACCAACTTATTTCTTCTTTTGCAGCAAATCAAGAGCTTCAAAATCTAAATAGAGAAAAGAACGCTTAACAACAATAAAAAATAATTATCTGAACTTAATTAATATGAAAACTAAATTCTTTTTTATTGCTCTTTTTTTCTCTTCCACATATATTTCTCAGCTAAATGCCCAAGAAGAGCAAACAGAGGCACTGAGTTTTAACTTGGTTGAATCTAAAGCTGTCTGGCCTGGTTGTGAAACAGAAGTGACAGAAGAACTGCGCTTTAATTGCTTGTCAAACAGCATAATGCAATACATTTCAAAAAATGTAGAATATCCTAAAAAAGCAATTAAAAAGAATATTCAAGGACGTGTTTATGTGCAATTTATCATTGAAATAGATGGGAATATTTCTTCTGTTGAACTATCGAGAGGTGTTCACCCACTTTTAGACGAAGCTTCATTGAAAGTAATAAGAGATATGGATGTCAAGTTTATTCCAGCTATGCAAAAAGGAAAGCCAGTGAGAATGAGTTTCACCATTCCTATTAATTATACCTTAAAGGATTCTAAAAAATCAAAGAAAAGAAGCAAGAACAAGGGAATTGAGATTTAATACGTTGTAAATGCACTATTTCTGAATTCAATTATTGGCATAGGAGGTTTAGGCGGAAGTGGCACTCGATTACTCTATTCAGTTCTCGAGAATACTTTCTTTGATCTTAGTCCTTTTCTAAATCGCTCCAAGGACGATCTTCTTTTTTCGGCCCTATTAACAGATCGCTCTTTTCTTTTGACGCCCGATTCAGCTCTCTCAGAACAAAGGTTGGCGCTGTATATAAAAGTTAGAACAGGAAAAGCCCTGAGTGTTTCAGAATGGAATTTGACTCGAAAAGCATTGAATGCTCTGCATCATCCTCTTCTTCCAAAAAACAACTTTCTTAGTTTAATAATTAAAAGGAATTCCAGCGAAAAACCCATTCTTTGGAAGGAACCCAACACTCATTTCTTTTTAGAAACCCTTGTTAGGAAATATCCAAACTTTAAGTATTTACACCTTATTCGAGATGGAAGAGCCATGGCACACTCAAAAAACGATCAGCAGTTTCAAAAAATCCATCCTGATTTGATGTCTCTCCCAGAGCAATTGCTACAATTGGCAAAGCTCGATTTCTGGATTGAGAAAAATGAACACATCCTTCACCTAGAAAAAAAACATAGTCGTCAAATATGTGTTATTCGTTTTGAAGATCTCATTCATCATCCTAAAAAAACGGCTCAGCTCCTTTCTGAATTCCTTACTTTGCCAATGTCCTTCCCGATTTTATCAAATATTGAATCTCAAACTGATCCGACTAAAATTCGAAATATTGACTTTCAGAAACTGGATTTAACCCGATTAAAAAGAATGTATGCGCTTGGATATGAATAAAATAGCCCTCTTCCTTCTGATTTTAGTTGTAACGATCACTTATTCTTGCGATAAGGATAATTCACCCCCAGCTTCGTCAGGGCTAAGTCTTAAAGCCAAGCTATTGAGTGAAATTCAGAATCCGCCTAATTATGCAAATCCCAATTTCCCTACTCACTTTACTGCAGCTTTAAATACAGATAATAATCCAAGTTCAAATCCTGTAACAGATAAGGGTGCCTATTTAGGAAGGGTGCTATTCTACGATACACAACTGAGTATCAACAATACCATTTCGTGTGCTAGTTGCCATAAACAAACGGATGGCTTTACGGATAAAGAAGTATTTAGCATCGGTTTTGAAGGAGGATTAACCGGAATGCATTCGATGCGATTGGCCAACGGACGCTTCTACGCCCCTTCATTTCAATTTTGGGATAGACGTGCAGCGAACCAAGAAGAACAATCTGTTATGCCTATTGAAGATGCCATTGAAATGGGTTTTGATTCTACGGCAGGCGGCTTAAATGCACTCATTACTAGGTTGGAAGGGCTAGACTATTACCCTGCTCTCTTTCAGGAAGTTTTTGGTAGCAATGAAATTAATGTAATCCGAATTGAAAAAGCAATTGCGCAATTTTTACGAAGCATTGTAGCTTTTGAAAGTAAGTTCGATGAAGGATATGCATTCACATACAATTCATCAACACCTGGCTTTGGATTGGATGACTACTTCCCTAATTTCAATGAATCTGAAAATCGTGGAAAGCACTTATTTGTGACACC
>CALCFH010000353.1 GCA_937900215.1 uncultured Cryomorphaceae bacterium | reverse complement strand
CATATCCTTTTTTAATTAAAAGAATAAAGAATACTATATTAATTATAGCGTCTCTTTTCTTTGCGCTTTCTGTGAAAGCACAAGATTCATCTCAGTTTACCACTTATTACTTTGAGAATGGATTAAAGAGTTCCGAAGGATATTTAAGGAGTGGACAGCCAGATGGATATTGGAAGAGCTTTTATCAAAATGGTTTAATCAAAACAGAGGGAAATAGAAAAGAATTTAAGTTAGATGGAATTTGGAAATTCTATGCTGAATCAGGCCAGATAACCTTATCTATAGACTACGTTGCTGGCCTCAAAGAGGGGCATCGCAAGACTTTCTTAGATAGTATTGTTCAGAAAGATGAGCAGTTTGTAAACGATAAAAAAGAAGGATTAACGGTTTTGTACGATGAAAAAGGTAGAAGGATGGAAGAAATTCCCTTTGTGCAAGATCTTCAACAAGGTCAGGGTTTCGGTTTCGATTCGTTGGGTTTAATAATCAATTTAAACATTTATAAATCAGGTGTTTTAGTAAAGAAACAACCCATTAATAGAAAGAATCGATTAGGCCTTAAGGTTGGAACCTGGATTGATTTTTACGACAATAGAAATACCAGAATTGAGGGTACCTACAGAAATGATTTAAAACACGGCTACTTTAAGTACTATACGAAAGGTGGAAGTCTAATACGCACAGAACATTGGATTGATGGTGTATTGCAGGAGCCCAGTATAGAGACTGCTAAAATTGATATTCGCAAAGAGATCAGTCCTGAAACAGGGCAATTGGTATTCAAGGGATCGTATCTAAACGGAAAAGAAAATGGTGTACACAGGTATTATGACGGTGAGGGTAATATAATTTCTTCTAAATTATTTTCTTCCGGTACCTTGATGGAGGAAGGAGGGACAGTAGATGAATTAGGGCGTAAACAAGGCTATTGGAAGTCTTTTTATGCAGACGGAATAGTTAGACATGAAGGGGCATACAAAGACGGCTTACGGAGTGGTCCTTGGACCTATTATTTTTCAGATGAATCAATAGAACAAAAAGGATCGTATGTAGAAGATGAGCCCAATGGTGATTGGATATGGTTTTATCCAAATGGAAGTACATGGCGTGAAGAATCCTATTTGAACGGCTTAGAGGATGGCTTATCTATTGAGTATGATACGGCAGGAGTGGTGTTGGCTAAAGGAGAGTATGTAGATGGATTTAGAGAAGGAGAATGGATATTTGTTTCAGGTGATCACAGAGAACAAGGGAGCTACTTTGAAGGGGAAAGGTCGGGCGTTTGGAAACATTTTTATCTCAAACCAGAAGAGAGCTTACGCTTTGAAGGCGAGTATGATAACGGTAGAGAAATAGGGAAACACTTTACTTATTATCCAAATGGTTCTGTAAAGAGTAGGGGGAGTTACAATGGAGGAATTAGAATAGGAATTTGGGAGTTTTTTAAGGAAGATTCAAGCTTGTATTTAACCATTGAATATGATTCTGAGGGTCAAGAAATAAAGTACAACGGAGTTAAAATACAATATGGCAGAAGATTTAGAGAGTAATCCTTGGACAACAAAAAGCGAAAGCCTGCGCTATGAAAATCCATGGATTCGCTTAGAACACCATGAAGTGATTACACCCGGTGGTAGCGACGGTATTTATGGAGTGGTTCGTTTTAAGAACTTAGCCATTGGTATTCTTCCACTTGATGAAAACTACAATACTTGGATAGTAGGGCAATTTAGATATCCTCTTAAAAAATATTCCTGGGAAATGCCTGAAGGCGGAGGATCTTTGGGCTTAGACCCAATAGAATCAGCCAAAAGAGAACTCCTTGAAGAATGTGGACTCAAAGCGCAAAAATGGCAGCTAGTACAGAAAATGGATTTATCTAATTCTGTGAGCGATGAGGAGGCATTGATTTACGTAGCAACCGGACTATCTGAGCATAAGGCTTTGCCAGAAGACACAGAACAACTGGTCGTTAAGAAGATTCCTTTTAGTGAAATGTTCACCATGGTTCTCAACGACCAAATTCATGATAGTATGACTGTTGCTGCGGTTTTTAAGGTCAAATGGATGATCGACCAGAAATTAATTTAGACTACAAATCGAATTTTATTCCTTGCGCTAAAGGCAGACTTGTTCCGTAATTCATTGTATTGGTTTGTCTACGCATATAGGCTTTCCAAGAATCAGAACCGGATTCTCTACCGCCACCCGTTTCTTTTTCTCCACCAAAAGCACCTCCAATTTCAGCACCTGAGGTTCCAATATTTACATTGGCTATACCACAATCAGAACCAGAAGCAGAAATAAAGCGGTGCGCAAAAGCCATATTACTTGTCATTAGAGCAGAACTCAATCCTTGAGGTACACCATTTTGAAGAGCGATGGCTTCTTCTTCTGTACTGTATTTCATAAGATAAAGAATAGGTGCAAAGGTTTCCGTTTGCACTACCTCTGCACTGTTGTTTATCTCAGCAAAACAGGGTTTTACATAACAACCACTTTCGTATCCATCTCCTTTACATACGCCGCCTGGAACAATAATTTTACCTCCTTGCGCCTCAATTCTATCTAGGGCATTTAAATAAATTTGAACGGCATCACGATCTATAAGCGGGCCAACGTGGTTGGTTTCATCTAAAGGATTTCCAATACGCACTTGACCATAGGCTGCAGTTAATATTTCTTTCATTTTATCGTACAAGCTTTCATGTACAATTAATCTGCGTGTGCTAGTACATCTCTGACCAGCTGTACCAACTGCTCCAAATACAGCAGCAATAGTGGTCATTTTTAGATCCGCATCTGCAGCAATAATCATGGCGTTATTTCCGCCTAGTTCTAGAATAGATTTACCCAATCTTCCTGCTACAGTAGCCCCTACAATCTTACCCATCCGAACAGAACCTGTGGCAGAAATAAGCGGTATTCTGGAATCGGAAGTCATCCATTCACCTACCTTATAATCGCCTGAGATTATACAGCTAATCGCTGGAGAGATACCTTTACTTTTCAGTACATCTTGAATAATATTTTGACATGCGATGGCACATAGGGGCACCTTTTCAGATGGTTTCCAAACACATACGTCGCCACAAACCCATGCAAGAGCCGCATTCCAAGCCCAAACAGCAACTGGAAAATTGAAAGCGCTGATTACACCTACTATTCCTAAAGGATGCCATTGCTCCATCATATGATGATTCGGCCGCTCAGATTTCATGGTTAGGCCATACAACTGCCTAGAAAGCCCAACCGCAAAATCACAGATGTCTATCATTTCTTGAACCTCACCCAATCCTTCTTGAAGCGATTTTCCCATTTCATATGAAACCAATCTTCCTAAATCGTGCTTCTTAGTTCTTAGACTTTCACCAAAAAGACGTACCATTTCACCTCTTTCCGGAGCAGGAACATTTTTCCAATCGTTAAAAGCAGTAGCAGCAGATTGGATTACTTTATCATACGCTTCTTTCGAAGTGGTCGAAACGCTACCAATAACACGACCATCCACTGGGGAAGAGGAAGTTATTGTGGCTGTTTCTTCCTTCAACCAAGAACCATTGCTGCTTCCGCTGTTGTATTCGTTGATTCCTAGATTACGCAGAACGTCATCCATACTTGATGCCTTCATAAAAGTGGACTTAGATTTGGCACAAAGGTAATAGGCTTGGTCATGATAGAAGAAGATAAACCCGCATTTAGAGTTTTTAGCTTGAATTCAATCAGCAATAACGCCAATGGTGAAACCTATGAATTTTTAAATCAAGGTGGAGCAGGCATGTTGATTGCCTATAGAAAGGAAGGAAGTATGAGTGGTAATCATTATCATAAAGGTGAGGTAGACGCTAAAAATCCTGAGCAGCTTATTCTTCAAAGTGGGAAGGTAGAAATATCTGCTACCTCAGTACTATCAGGCAGGTATGTAAAAGAAATGGCCCTTGCTCCTTGTAGAGTAGAAGTATATCCAAACTACCGTCATAGCCTATTGGCAATAACTGATATTGTTTTCATTGAGTTAAATAGTTTAGATGAACACATAAGGGATACGCATTATGAATAAGTCTTATTTGGAATGATTATAAATAATATTGACTTTATTACTTTTGCAGCATGAAAAAAATATTTCTTCTGCTTGCCCTTATCGCTCTTTTTTTTGGATGTAAAAATGAGCAGGCACAAACCAAGAGCAATAGTATTTTAACCACTACGAGTATTCTTGGAGATATTATTCGGAATATGGTTCCTGAAGAAATTGAGGTGATAAACCTAATGGGCCCCGGCACAGATCCTCATTTGTATAAAGCAAGTCCAAGCGACTATGTGCACATCCGTGAAGCACAGTTCATTGTACTTTCTGGTCTGCATTTAGAAGGAAAAATGGCGGAGGTTATTTTGGGTTTGGATGGCGAAAAGAAAGTGAAAGAGTTAACATCCTCCATGACTACTGAACAGATTATCAATAGCGATGGCTTTGCAGATGGTCATGATCCGCATGTTTGGATGGATGTAGAAATTGTTCGATGGTGTGTACTAAAACTGAAAACAGATTTGATAAAATGGTTTCCAGAGCATCGCAAGGCAATCAATGAAAGGT
Source organism: uncultured Cryomorphaceae bacterium (assembly GCA_937900215.1). Taxonomy (GTDB): domain Bacteria; phylum Bacteroidota; class Bacteroidia; order Flavobacteriales; family Schleiferiaceae; genus RFXV01. The sequence continues at coordinate 8,562 of CALCFH010000353.1, read as the reverse complement.
CAGAGGCCTATATTTTGAAATTGGGAAGGCTAAATAGAGAGGTGTTGAGTATTTTGAATGAAGTACCGGCTGAGAGGAGAATTATTGTTACTTCTCATGATGCCTTGAACTATTTTGCTAGGGCGTATCAGTACGAAGTGCGAAGCTTACAGGGCTTCTCTACAGCGGCTGAATTTGGACTTAAAGATGTAACTGCTCTGGTAGACTTCATTATAGATAGGAAGGTTCCCGCCATTTTTGTGGAGAACATTGTAAGCGATCAGGCTTTAAAGGCGGTTCAAGCGGCTTGTCAAGAAAGAGGTTTTGAGGTTGCCTTAGGCGGATCTCTTTTTACTGATGCGTTGGGAAATGAGAATACCAAGGCAAATACCTATGAAGGTATGATTAGAGCAAACGCCATTACTATAAGTCACGCATTGAAGAATTAAATGCAGGATTTCCTAGAGTTTATGAGTTTGCGCGAACCAAGTGTTCGCTATGTTGTGCTATCATGCATTCTTCTAGGAGCGGCAGCTTCTACTGTAGGCGTTTTCGGTTTTTTAAGAAAACGTTCTTTAGTAGGTGAAACGGTTGCACACAGTATGTTGCCCGGTATAGGGTTGGCTTTTATTCTTTCGGGTTCTCGTGATCCGCTTTTCCTAGTTACTGGTGCTGTAATAACCGGTTGGATGTCTATGGGCTTTATGAATTGGTTGATAAAAAAAGGACCAATAAAAGTAGACCTGGCTTTAGCTATAACCTTAACTGGTTTTTTTGCAATTGGTATTGGACTAATGACTTTTATTCAAAGAGGTTCTTTCGGTGATCACAGTGGGTTGGATCACTATATTTTCGGAAGAGCCGCAGCAATGGATCCAAAAGACATTAAGGTTTTTGGTGGTTTAGCGGTCTTTGTTTTTGTTTCTGTTCTGTTGCTTTTTAAGGAATTTATGGGCTTATGCTTCAATAGAGAGTATTTAAGTGTTTTGGGCTTACCTGTTCGTTTTTTAGAATTTGCTATCTCGTTCTTAACGATTTTAGCTATTTCTTCTGGCATAAAAGCGGTGGGAATTGTTCTTATGGCTGCACTGATGATCATTCCTGCTGCTGCTGCGAGATATTGGACGGGCAGTCTTAGGGTGCTTGTTGCTCTATCCGTTGCATTTGGTGTGACGGCAGGTATTCTTGGTGCATATATCAGTTTTCAAGCAAGATCGCTTCCAACCGGTCCCTTCATTGTAATTGTTTTGGCGGTTATAACTGCTGTGAGTGTGATTTTCGCACCTGAACGAGGACTATTCTCTCGCTGGTCGAAAAGGCGAAGGCTGAAGAGAAGAGTATTGGCTGAAAACTTTGTGAAGGAGGTGTATCAAATAGTGGAATTTGGAAAGGAAAGGAATAGAAGCATAACGAAATCTGAATTTCTAACACATTTTCATTATAACACAAGGTCATTTATCAGAAGTCTGCGTTTGTCTGTTAGTAAAGGCTGGATTTTGCCTGCGGTAGACGGGATGAAGCTCAGTCAGAAAGGCTTTGCTAAGGGCGAGGAATTGAACCGTTTGCACAGATTATGGGAGATTTATCTTGCTCGAAAGGCTCAAACACCTCTGGAAAAGGTGCATCACTCTGCAGAAATTATAGAACATATTTTAACGCCAGAATTAGAGGCAGAAATACGTTTAGAGTTGGATCTCTGCGATAATTTTAGTCCACAAAATGAGATTCATATAAAGGCCTGAGTATGGATGCTGTTTTCATTATTCTAACAGGAACTTTGGTGGCTTGGCTTTGCGGAATCTTAGGGGTCTTCATTGTTCTTCGCAAGTTGAGTATGTTGGGTGATGCTATTTCTCATGCAGTGCTTCCCGGGATTGTAATAGCCTACTTGATTAGTGGAGATAGAAGTAGCCCCTTGCTCTTCATGGGGGCGGCGCTTTTTGGTGTTGCGGTGACTGTTTTAATAGAATTTCTCAATAAAAAGGCAGCGATGCAGTCGGATGCTTCGGTAGGCACCAGTTTTACACTCTTTTTCTCTATCGGAATCATTTTGGTAAGTCTTCTTGCTTCTAGGGTAGATATAGATGCAGATTGTGTGTTGCATGGGGAAATTGGGTTGGTGCCATTTGACAGAATTGTGACGAATGGTATAGATTTCGGACCAAGGCAATTGTGGATTATCGGAGTAAGTTTTATTGTAGTTACAATCGTTTTGATCTGGGCATATAAGGGATTGTATCTGACCTCCTTTAATTCTGAATTTGCAGCCAGTCTCGGGGTTGGAATAGCTGGCTGGCATTATTTACTCATGAGCAGTGTTTCTTTGGCCACCGTTGTTTCCTTTGAAGCGGTGGGAGCAATACTTGTGGTTGGCTTTCTAGTAATACCCCCTGCGAGCGCCTGGCTTTGGTCTAGGAGATTAAACGAAATGATCGTTCTAACTCTTATAATGGGATTGGTATCTTCTGTTTGCGGATATTATCTGGCTGTACTTTTAGATTCATCTATTGCGGCTACAATGTGCGTTGTAGCACTAATTCAGTTTGTGATTTCGTTCCTTATAAATCCTCGGCATGGTGTGTTGAAGAGATGGATTTACAAAGCGCACTTGAGTCCGCATAAACCGATCTAACGAAAAAAACCCTTAATACAGGAGTATAAAGGGTTTTAGAGGTCTCGAGCGGATTCGAACCGCTGTACAAGCTTTTGCAGAGCTCTGCCTAGCCACTCGGCCACGAGACCATTGAAGGGCAAAAGTAGTTATTTCATTGATCTTTTTCTATTCATTTCTATAGAAACATAGGATACATCACCATTAATGGGTGGGTTTATTTTTTTAAGCTCTAAATCAACCTCTTGGACCAATGCTAATTCTTGAAAAACAGAATGGATGATTCTGTTTGCAACGTGCTCGATCAATTTGCTGCGTACTTTTATTTCTCTTTCTGCAATTCTGCATAGATCTACATAGTCTACTGTAAGTGTTAAGTCATCTGTTTCAGTAGCGGTTTGAATGTCGGCTTTAACGGCTAGATTGACGATGTACTCCGATCCTATCACAGATTCTTCATTAAGGCAGCCGTGATTGGAGTAGCAGCGCAATCCGTAAAGGTGAATGGTGTCCATTAACCGAGAGTTTGTATGGCTCTATCTATTCTTGCTGCACATTCATCCTTACCAAGAATTTCCGCTATTTCGAAAGCAGAAGGCCCAGTAAATCGACCCGTAAGTGCTATTCGCAATACGGGTCCTAATTGACCGAAAGAAAGGTTCTTTTCTGTTAGTTCTAGTGTGAAAGCTTCTTCGATCTTTTGGGCTGAAAATCCGTCTAACTGCATCAACTTGTTCTTAAGTGAGCTAAGTTGTGATCCTGATTCTGGCTTCCATTTTTTACTGACAGACGGAGAATCGTATTGTACTTCATTAAAGAAGAAGTCACCATCAGAAAGAATATCCACTGGAAATATGGCCCTTTCTTTCATGAGCTGACAGATAGCTTTGAGATTAGAAGGTATGGCTATGCTACGCTGTAGAAGTTCTTTAGAAACATCTTCGGTTAGTAGATTTTCATCTCTTCGTCTTAAGTATTGTTGATTGAACCATTTGGCTTTGTCAAAATCAAACTTGGCACCGGATTTACTCACTCTATCTAGTGAAAAGCCATCAATTAATTCATTGAGTGAGTAGAGTTCTTGGTCTGTACCCGGATTCCATCCTAAAAAAGCGAGCATATTGACAAAGGCTTCTGGATAGAATCCTTGTTCGCGATATCCGCTTGCTGTTTCTCCATTTTCTGGATTGAGCCAGTCAATAGGAAAAACGGGAAATCCCAAGCGATCTCCATCTCGTTTACTCAGCTTTCCATTGCCATCAGGACGAAGCAAGAGGGGGAGGTGGGCAAACTGGGGCATTCGCTCTTCCCATCCTAAGTACTTGTATAATAGAACATGTAAGGGTGCGGAAGGAAGCCATTCTTCTCCACGTATAACATGGGTGATTTTCATCAAGTAATCGTCTACCACGTTGGCCATGTGGTAAGTGGGCATTCCGTCCGACTTGAATAAGACCTTATCGTCCATATTGCTGGTATTTACACTAACCCAGCCACGAATGATGTCCTGAAGTCTAACTTCTTCGTTACGCACCAATTTTATGCGCACCACATAGTCGTCTCCTCTTGCTAAGCGTTCTTCCACCTCTTGTTGGGGAAGAGTTAGACTGTTTTTCATTTGGTTACGAGAAATGTGATTGTATTGCCAATTCACACTTCCCGCTGCTTTAGCGCGTTCTCTTATAAGCTCTAAGTCTTCTGCAGTATCGAATGCGTAATAGGCATGGCCATTCTGAATAAGCTGATCAACGTATTTTTTGTAGAGGGGCTTTCTTTCGCTTTGTCTATATGGTTCGTCACCGGGAAGGTTCCATGGAGACTCATCGGGAATAAGTTGACACCATTCGAGAGCTTTGCGGATATACTCTTCTGCTCCTTGAACAAAGCGTGTTTGATCTGTGTCCTCAATACGAAGAATGAACACGCCACCGTGTTTTTTAGCAAAGAGGTAATTATAGAGTGCGGTGCGAACTCCACCCATATGAAGGGGTCCGGTTGGACTTGGGGCAAAGCGGACGCGGGGTTTTATAGACATAGGATAAAAATGAACGCACAAATATACAGTCGTCTGTCTGTAGGGAATAACAATATGCATTAGGTAACTTTGTAGAATTATGAACGACCCGAAGAAAGAGCTGAGAGCTTTTGTTTTACGATATCATGGGCAGCAAGCCATTAAAGGTTTGGTGATGTTCTTAACGCTGGGAATTAGTGTTTGGCTGCTTTTTGCGGTTATTGGTTTTCTGGATATAGAAAACACTATGTTGAGAACGGCTTTGTTCTTCAGCTATGTTGCAATATTTCTGGGACTATCTATAAAGTATTGGATACCAGGTGTTTTAGCGCTTTTTGGCTTAAAATTTCGGCTTTCTGATAAAGAAGCTGCTCTGCTACTTAAAAAATGGATGCCAGGAGTAGAAGATAAGGTTGTGAATTTTTTAGAATTAGAGGAGTCTGAATACCGTTACATAAGCCCGGCCTTGTGGAAAAGGGGGCTGGAGTTAAGAAAGCGCGAAGTAGGCGATTTTCCTATCAAAGGAGCGAGTCCTTGGAGAGAGATAAAACCAACTTTCAAATGGCTGCTGTTGCCCATATGTTTGGTAATGTTGTTTGTTGTTTTAGGAAAATGGAGCTGGGTAGAGAGGGGATCTGATGCGGTATGGGCTTTTCAAAGAGAGATACGAGAAGAAGCGGCTTTTCGCTTCATTCTTCCTCAAGAGATTTTACGGGTTGAGAAAGGTGGGTCGCTTAGAATCAATGTTAGCACTGAAGGTCTGATAGAACCGGATGTGGTATACGCTGAGTTTGGAGGCTCAAAACATAAACTGAGAAGGGAGACAGATGGATGGGCCTTGAGCCTGATGAATATTACCAATTCGGGAGGAATTATCTTCGAAGGTGGAGGCGTTGTTAGTGGAGTAGTAGCTATAGAGGTGGTGGATATTGCGCGCTTAGTGGATGTTGAACTCATTGTGGACTACCCCATCTATTTGTCTAGACCAAGTGAGAAGTTAGATTGGTCGAATCGGTTGATTGTTCCACGTGGAACGCGTATTGAAGTGAGGGCAAACAAGGAGGCGGTAAATGATTGGAGGGCAAATTTTGGTCAGGAAGCGATTGCTTCTGGCGAGAATGGATTTTCTTTCACTGCCCAAAGAACGGGAGCGGTGGAGATTGAACTTTTAAATGGACTGAATTCCTGGGTTTCGTGGGGTTTGTTGGAGGTTGAGGTGGTTATGGATGAAATGCCACAAATAGATGCGGAGTATTTTGTTTCGGATTCTATCATACGGGCAGACATCCTTGCGGAAGATGATTTTGGCATTCGAAGTCTTTCTTGGGTGCTTTATAATGAAGATGGACAGTTGGCTGCAACCATGCTCGTAGGCAGAGCGGACAGGTCTGTTAGTCTTTCTCATACTGTTAATGTTAAGGAGTTGATAGGGAGATTTCCAAATGCCAATGCCTGGGCTTATATGGTAGAAGATAATGATTTGCCTAATGGATATAAGTCTAGCACATCTAAGCGCTACGTTTTGATCAGTAGAAGTGAGGAGGAAAGGATGGAAGAGCTAAGAAGAGAAACATCATCCTTGAGCAGTGGTGCTTCAAATTCTGAAAAAAAGCTTCAAGAACAAAAGAAACTATTAGAACAATTGGCTGCTGAATCGAGAGGCGCCAAAATGAATTTTACAGAGAGAAATAAGTTAGAAAGTCAGATTGAAAGTCTAATAAACAATGCGAAGAGTCGAGAATTAAGGCTAGAGCGATTGGAAGAAGCCATAAAGGACATAAATACAGAATCAAAGTCGCAGGACAAAGAAGAGATTCTAAAACGGGTGGAAGAGGCAAAGGAGCAGTTGAAAAAAGCGGATCTTGATAAATTAGAAGAATTACTGAATAGAGAGAAAAAGGTAGAGTTGCTTAAGTTGCTGCAAGAAAGCCAGAAAAAGGAGAAAGAAGCGGTTTTTAGTGAACAGCAGTTGGCAGAGCTTTTGAAGCGGTTAGACGTAGAGTTGCAGTTCGAAAGGAGTTTCGAGCAGCTGAAGGGTCTAGAGGAAAAACAACAAGAGCTTAGTGAGCGGAAGGATGACTCTCCTTTGGAACAAGAGAAATTGAATGAAGAGATAGAAGAGTGGAATCGCGAATATGAGGAATTGCTTGAAAGCAATGAGGCACTGAAGGAGGATTTTGAAATAGAGGGTAAGAAAGAAGAACGGGAGGATATTCTTAAGCAAGCGGCCGAAGCTGCAAAGGCATCGAAGTCGGGAAATGCAGAGAGTGAACAAAAGGAGCAAAAAGAAAGTGCAGATAAGCTCAGGGAAATGCTTGATGCATTAAGTGGAATGTCGGATGCTATGGGAAGTGAACAACACGAGGAGAACATAGAAAGGCTGCGTCAAATTCAAGACAATCTGATAGTCTATTCTCAACGCGAGGAAGAGGTGGGTACACAATTGAAAGAGATGGACCCCAAGGATCCATCCATTGTTATTCTGATGCAGGAGCAACAGGAGCTACAGCAGGGGGCAATAATTATTCAGGATAGTTTAAGAGCACTGGCCTTAAGGGTTCCAATGATTGGAAAGACAATATTTGACGCTTTGTCACGAATGGATGTAGGAGCGGTATCGGCAAAGTCAGCTTTAGCAGAAAGGGAGGTTGATAAGGCACAAGTTGAAACACGCTATTCGATGATGGCGGCAAATGAATTGGCGCTTCTTTTAGATGAGGTTAGCAAGAAAATGCAAGCTCAATTGAAAGGAATGAAGGCAGGGAAAAGCAGTTGTAATAAGCCCGGTGGATCGAAGCCAAGTGCAGAAGGTGCCAAACAAGCCCAAAAGAAGTTGATGAAGGAGATGGGTGAGAAGCTCGGTGAGGGTAAGAAGTCAGAGAAAAAGGGAGAGAAGGGCGATGGAGGAAAAAAGGGTTCTGGCGCTAAAGAAGGAAAGGGTCTATCGGGTAAAGAGTTTTCGGATTTATTGCAAAAGCAAGAGGCACTTAGGCAAATGCTGCAAGATATGTTAGAAGAAGATGGAGCCTTAGGTGCCGGAGGAAATGGAGAAGATCTGTTGGACTTGATGGAAGAGAGTGAGAAAGAACTAGCTGAAATGGTGTTGAATGAAGCATCTTTGAAGAGGCAAGAAGAGATTGAGAGCAGATTGCTTGAGGCAGACGAGGCGCAGCGGGAAAGAGGTGAAGAAGAGAGAAGAGAAAGCAAGTCGCTTGAAAGAACCATGGACTACATTGGCTCTTGGGGAATGAAAGAAGGCGTTTCAAAGAAGGAGATAGAGCGGATTAAACAAGACCCAATTCTCTATAAGAAATTCTATAAAGAGCGCTTAATGAATGTCCCTAACAAATGATGCCGAGTCGAATTCATATAGAATGCAACGGTTTGTTTGAATTGCCATGGAGAACGGTTCATCTTGAGGAGTGGTTGAGTGAAGTGGCTTTAGGGGAGAACACGGATTTATTCAAGCTAGGTGTTTTTCTGGTGAACGATGAAGAGCTTTTGAGAAAGAATCAGGAGTTTCTAGATCATGACACTTTTACAGACATCATTACTTTCGATTACAGCAGTAGAGGAAGGTTGAAAGGAGAGTTGTGGATTAGTGTGGAAAGAGCCGCAGAAAACGCAAAAAAAATAGGGATGAGTGTTGATAATGAGATTCTTAGACTATTGGCTCATGGTGTTTTGCACCTTGCGGGTCAGGGAGATAAATCAAAGGAAGAGTCTGTAGAAATGAGTGAAAAAGAAAACAGAGCGTTAGAGAACTGGACTGCAAGATCGGTTCCACGTGGAACACAGTCATGATGGAATACGATGTAATAGTTGTTGGGGCGGGTCACGCTGGCAATGAGGCGGCCGCGGCTGCAGCCAATATGGGGTGCAGAACACTTATGGTTACCATGAATATGCAAACCATCGGACAGATGAGCTGTAATCCAGCAATGGGTGGGGTGGCCAA
>CALCFH010000352.1 GCA_937900215.1 uncultured Cryomorphaceae bacterium | reverse complement strand
CATACGTTTGAATGCCTTGGGAGCAGAAATTATTCGAGTATAAGTCATAATCACGACCATTAGTTCGTTATAGTTTCGGAACTTTGAATCAGTTTTTAAATAAAGTAGAATGAAAAAGAATATAAAAACCTTTGCCGCTATAGGCGTTTTAGCCGTAGGATTGTTTGGATTTAGGATGGTAACCTCTAGTTCAGATGAAGCTTCGGTTGCGCCAAAAGGACAAGTGGCAAACCTAAATGTTGGAGATAAAGCCCCTGAGTTGGCCTTTCAAGATCCGGATGGAAAAGTTAGAAAGCTCTCGGATTTAAAAGGTCGAATAGTATTGATCGATTTTTGGGCAAGTTGGTGCGGACCCTGCCGAAGAGAAAATCCGAATGTGGTTAAAGTATACGAAAAGTATAAAGATACCCAGTTTAAAAATGCCAAAGGTTTTGAAGTATTTAGTGTGTCTTTAGACAAAGCAAAACCACAATGGACGGCAGCGATAAAAGCAGACGGATTAAGTTGGGACAACCACGTTTCTGACTTGAAATTTTGGAATAGTGAGGGGGCAAAGATTTACAATGTCAATTCCATTCCAGCCACTTTTTTAATCGATGCAGAAGGAGTAATTATCGCAAAGAACTTAAGAGGGAATGCGCTAGAATCTACATTGGCAACTCTTGCTAAATAAGAATAAAATTAACTTTTTTTATTTTACTCATTGGTAGGCAGGCGTTTAGGTTAGAGTTATTCTATTCAGAAAATTATTTTGTTATTCTTTTAAGAACATTTGTTTAACTCTCGTAGATTTTGTTAACATTTGTTAACGTTTAACCAAAAACCTAAGATGCATGTTAAAATCAATTCGATTTAGCCTACTGCTACTCTTGTTTTCCCAATTTGCCTTTGCGCAAGTGCGACAAGTGAGCGGTACGGTGAAGGATGAGTCAACTGGAGAATTATTACCCGGTGTGGCCATTGTAGAAAAAGGAACTTCAAATGGAACGGTCACCGACGCTAAGGGGGCTTTCACTTTGAGTCTCCGTTCCGAAAAACCAGTGTTGGTAATTAGTGGCATGGGAGTTAAAACCATGGAAGTGGCGGTTACTTCAGCCAGTATGAACATCTCAATGAAGGCTGAGAATTCTCAGTTAGACGAGGTAGTCGTAACAGCCCTCGGTATTTCAAAGGAGAAAAAGACGCTGGGTTATGCTGTAACGAATCTGAGCGGCGATGAAATTCGCAATTCAGGCGAGCAGAACATTATTCAATCTTTGGCAGCGAAGGCTCCAGGGGTTCAAGTAATTGGTTCGGGTGGAACGCCAGGTGCTTCCTCAAAGATTCTGATTAGAGGTAATTCAACCTTCACTGGTGAAAATCAGCCGCTAATCGTAATCGACGGTGTACCTATCGACAACCAAACAACCCAATCGTCACCTAGAGATTATCCGTTTAACCCAAATCTTCAAGGGGTAAATAACTCAAACAGAGCGATTGATATCAATCCACAAGACATTGAGTCTGTAACGGTTTTAAAAGGCCCTGCTGCGGCGGCTTTGTATGGAGCACGTGCGGGTAATGGTGCCATCATCTACACGACCAAAAGAGGAGTGCGTGGCAAAGAGCTGGGTGTAAAAGTGAGTTCTAGTGTAGAATTCTCTCAAGTGAACAAGCTTCCAGAGCGTCAGCGCAAATACGGAGCAGGAGTAGGCGGAAACTTCATAGGCCCTGCCGATTCAGGACCCGATGGATTATTCGGAACGGCTGATGATATAGCCGCCGGTACCCAACAGAGTTGGGGTCCAAGATTGGACACAACGAATATTCAATCGTTTAACAACGAGGATAATTTCTTCCAAACAGGTGTGGCATACAACAATAACGTAGAAGTTTCGGGTGGCACAGGTAGAACAAGTGTTCGCCTTTCTATCGGAGACCATCGTCAAACAGGGGTTGTTCCGAATACCAATTTTAATCGTACATCGGTTCGTTTAACGGGCGATGCAGAGATGAGTCCGAAATTGAAAATAGGAGGTACAGCTACGTATATCTATAGCAACTCAACTATGGCTCAAAATGGTTCGAACCTTGCGGGTATAATGCTGGGTCTTTTGCGCGCTCCCATTACGTACGATTTGAGAGATTACCAGAACGATCAGGGTTATCAAAACACCTACTTCTTCATCTATGACAATCCCTATTATACTGCCAATGAAAATCCGTTCACTTCAAAAGTGAACCGTATTATGGGTAATGTATTTGCTCAGTATACTTTCAATGATGCATGGACTACCTCTTACCGTATTGGTGCAGATGCATATTCAGATCAGCGCAAGCAAACTTTTGCAATCTCTTCTTGGGGAGATGATATCGGAACCGTTGGACAAATCAATGAGAACCGCGTAACCAACCGTCAGCTTTATGGAGACTGGTTAGTAAACTACAAAACCCAGCTGAACGAGAACTGGAATTTAAAGGCCACTTTGGGTCATAACTTCTTCATTACTGAGTTCGACGATGTTTTTGCAAGAGGAAGACAACTAACCGTTCCTAATTTCTACAACCTATCCAATGCTACAGATTTATATGCGTCGTCGTATGCTGAGAATCAAAGAACAGCAGCTTGGTTTGGTGAACTTTCTTTGGAGGCATACAATCAGTTGTACTTAACCTTTACAGGAAGAAACGAATGGGCATCGAGCTACGAAGTAACAGCTAAGAATAGCTTCCTTTATCCATCTGCTCAAGCGAGCTGGGTGTTCACAGAATACTTAGGCGACAAAACCCCAAAATGGTTGAACTTCGGTAAGCTGAGATACAGTTATGCAGTAGCGGGGGTTCCGCCAGTACCTTATGGCACACGCACGTATTACAACACGCCTACCTATACAGACGGATTTACAAACGGATTGACTTTCCCTTACGGAGGTCAGAACGGTTCAGCGATTTCAGGAACACGTGGAAACAGCGAGTTAAAGCCTGAAAGAGTAATTGGAAATGAAGTAGGTATGAATATGGTAATTCTCGATGGTCTTATAGATATCGATGTTACATATTACAATCAAAAATCAGTAGATATCCTTCTTTTCCGCCCAGTTGCAACTTCTTCTGGATATGAAAACTCGTATGAGAATAGCGGCGAAATGGTAAACAAGGGATGGGAATTATACATTGACTTCAAGCCAATTAGAGAAGATAACTATAGCTGGACTATGGGCCTTAACTGGAGTATGAATAGAAGTGAAATTCTAAAACTGGCTGAGGGAGTTGAAGAAGTAGATCTTGAAGCCGCCTTTGGTTCGATTCAATCTTTTGCGATTGTTGGTCAGCCTTATGGCGCATTCTACGGAAGTCGTTGGGCTAGAAACGCTCAAGGTCAGCAGCTCATTGGAGCGAACGGAAGACCACTTTTGGATGCGCAAACGGGCAATATTGGTAACCCGCAGCCAGATTGGTTGGCCGGATTGAGAAACAGCTTTACCTATGGAAATTGGGGATTGACTTTCTTACTTGACTTCCGTAAAGGAGGTTCTATCTGGAACGGTACTTGGGCTCGTTTGAACCAGTATGGTATCACCATCGAAACAGAAGATCGCGAGCGCGAATATGTAGTGGATGGAGTATATGCAGAAGGAACCATAATTGGTGGCGTAGATGTGTCAGGTCAAGCCAATACAACTGGACTGGATGCACGTACCTACTTCCGTACTGTAGCCGGCGATGCTGGAGGTGCTGTTGAGGATATGATTGAGGATGTGAACTGGGTTCGTCTTCGCGACTTAACCCTTAGCTATCACATGCCGATTAAGAGTGATAAGACCGCCATCGATTACATCGATTTTAGCTTTACTGGTCGTAACTTATGGTTGAGCACAAATTACCGTGGTGTTGATCCTGAGACTAGCTTAACTGG
>CALCFH010000351.1 GCA_937900215.1 uncultured Cryomorphaceae bacterium | reverse complement strand
GGAGCATTTATTCGTTTTGGAGCAGACCAAGTAGTCTATCCCTTTAGATTTGGTTATAGATATCAAAGAGAACAAGGTGGTTTTTTTTTGGAAAGTGGCCTATACACCAGTAATAAGTTTTTCTGCCCGTGAATTGCAGCCTTGGGGAGGTCTATCCTTTGGGTATACATTCTAATGTACTTTTTGATTGTGATTTTTAGTTAGTTGTGCAGATTTATGGATTCTTCTTTTTCATAGGCGCAGTGTGTAGCGAATAGATGTTTACATTTATCGAAATCACAATCGTCGAAATACTACGGTGACCTAGATCTCTATTTCCTTGAAGCGATGAAGTTTAGGTAAACCCGAAGAACAAAGTGAATGAACAACGAGCAAGCGGCTATCCGCACTACTTACTTCAGTATCATCGGAAATACGCTATTGGCACTTATCAAAGGATTTGCGGGTGTCTTCGGCAACTCCTACGCACTGGTTGCCGATGCCATTGAATCAACAACCGATATTTTTTCTTCGCTTCTTGTGCTGTTTGGTTTAAAGTATGCCAAACGTCCGGCCGATGAAAATCATCCCTATGGCCATGGAAAAATTGAACCTTTAATCACTTTTATGGTGGTGGCTTTCTTGGTTGTCTCAGCAGTCTTTATCGCCTACGAAAGCATTCTGAACATACTAACTCCGCACAAGTCTCCTAAACCTTGGACCTTATTTGTTTTGGGCGGAATTATTTTTTGGAAGGAAATCTCTTTTCGAATTGTACTTAAGAAGAGCGAGGAAACCCATAGCTCTTCTTTAAAAGCAGATGCTTGGCACCACAGAAGCGATGCGATCACTTCCGTTATGGCTTTTGTGGGAATTTCTATTGCCCTTGTCTTCGGCCCAGGCTTTGAATCGGCAGATGACTGGGCAGCCTTATTTGCTTCAGCCTTTATTCTCTACAATAGTTATTTGATTTTCAGGCCCGCCTTAGGAGAAATTATGGACGAGCAACTCTATAACGATCTTTTGGAAGAAGTTCGAGTAGAATCTTTAAAGGTGAACGGCGTTTTGGGAACGGAAAAGTGCTTTATTCGAAAGGCAGGCATGAAGTACCATATAGATCTGCATGCCATTGTGAATGGACGTATTTCCGTAACTGAAGGTCACTCCATTTCCCATGCACTTAAAGATCATTTGCAAAAAGAAATACCGAATTTAGGACAGGTCCTTATTCATATCGAGCCAAGTATTTAATTCTCCCTCTCCTTATTTAACAAAAGCGTCTTGTCATTTTCACCCAACATCCGTGAAATAACACATTGAATTATTTGAAGCTTTAAACAGATAAATGGGTAGGTTGATGTTCAAGTGAACTTATCAATAGAGAACCTGTACTAAGCGCTTTCCATCTTCTTTTATTTACTCTGTCTACAGTGAAGCTTTGTATCCACAGTAAAGCACTTAAGATAAAATTAGGGCATACGAAAAGGCTATTCTGTCACAATCTCATCCAACTCTAGCCAGCGCATAGACTTTTGGTCTAGGCTTTCACTTAGCTCACTGAGTTCTTTCAAATAGCCCTCTAGCTTATCGTATTCTGAGTGGGTCTGTGTTAGCAAAGCATTGAGCTCAAGCTTCCGACTTTCGAGTATCTCGATCTCCTTCCCTAGCAATTCAAATTCTTGCTTGTCTTTAAACGATACCTTGTTTTGCTTTTGCTTGGGTTTAGCGGATTCAATCTTATAGGCCTGTTGACGTTTTACCTCCTCAGCTGCCATTTTATCTTGCTCCAATTGCCATTCTCGATATTGTGAATAGTTTCCAGGAAAATCTTTGATTTCACCGTCTCCTTTAAATACCAAAAGATGGTCTATCAAATTATCCATGAAATAACGATCGTGCGAAACCAGTACTAAGCAGCCACCATAGCTTTCAAGAAAAGCCTCCACCCTTTCTAAGGTGAGTAAATCTAGATCGTTGGTAGGCTCATCGAGAATAAGAAAATTGGGATTTTTAATCAGTACATGCAGTAAATGCAATCGCCTGCGCTCTCCTCCGCTCAATTTAGAAACGTAGGTGTAATGCATATGTGGTGGAAACATGAACATTTCTAAAAATTGAGCTGCCCCAATCTTTTTACCATTGCTCAGGGTAATAAATTCAGCTACCTCCTTCAATGTCTCTATTACTCGAAGGTCTTCTTTTAGATGCATTCCTTCTTGGGTATAATAACCCGTAACGATAGTGTCTCCCAGGTTTATTTTCCCAGAATCGGCCGTCATTCCACCCGTTATCATATTCAAGAAGGTAGATTTACCACAGCCATTGCTACCAATAATGCCTACGCGTTCTCCTTTTGTAAAATCATAGTCGAACCCTTTTAGAATTACCTTATCGCCAAAAGACTTATAGACTTTCTTCATTTCCAGCACCTTGCCTCCAAGCCTACTCATCTTAATGTCTAGTTGCAGTTCGGCGGCTTTATAGCCACTGTTGGCTTTGTCTTGCAATTCGTAAAAGGCATCTATTCTAGCTTTAGACTTGGTGGTTCTCGCCTTAGGTTGACGGCGCATCCACTCCTGCTCCGATTTTAATCGCTGCTTGGCTTTGTCTATTTCGGTCTGATTGGCCATTTCTCTTTCATCTCTTTTGAGTAGAAAGTAGCTATAGTTTCCATCGTGTCTGTACAATTGTCTGTTGTGCAATTCTAAGATC
>CALCFH010000350.1 GCA_937900215.1 uncultured Cryomorphaceae bacterium | reverse complement strand
GGTTAATAATGGGGGTTCCCATTACATTTCCAAAGGTCCCCACATTCGTTAATGTGTAGGTACCGCCCTGAATCTCATCGGGTTTCAACTGATTGTTTCTTGCTCTTGAAGCCAGATCGTTTACTGTCTTAGTTATCCCTAAAAGGTTTAGGCGATCGGCATTTTTTATAACCGGTACGATTAGATTTCCACTCGGCAAAGCCGCGGCCATACCGATATTTATATTGGCTCTTTTTACAATCTTATTATCTGGGGTTACCGAAATATTGATCATCGGAAAATCCTTGATTGCTTTGGCCAATGCTTCTATGAAGATAGGAGTGAAGGTAATCTTCTCTTTTTCTCTTTTAAAGAAGCTATCTTTTATTTTGTTTCTCCAGTTTACCAAATTGGTTACGTCTACTTCAACAAAAGAAGTGACGTGAGGAGATACATGTTTAGACATCACCATATGATCTGCAATAAGCTTTCTCATACGATCCATCTCCATAATCTCGTCCTGAGCACCAATGGATACAGTGGGTGCAGAAGGAGGAGTTGAAGTTGCCGCCGCTTTGACAGTGGCAACTGGGCTAGGACTACCTTTAGTTTCAGTTGGTGCAGCGGCTGTAACGGCTGCAGGTATTGATTTCGATCTATTCGATAGGAAAGCAAGAATATCTTCTTTGGTTACTCGTCCTTCTGATCCACTGCCTTGAATGGTTTCAAGCTCATTTAAACTCACCCCTTCTTCTTTGGCAATGCTTCTTACCAATGGGGAGTAAAACTTGCCGTTTGCTTCTCTAGGAATATCCGCTGCCACAGAAGTAGCGGCGATTGCATGATTAATAGATTCTGCAATTACTTCAGTCTCAACAGGCGCAGATGCCGTAGCTGGAGGAGTGGCGGCAGCGTTGGCTTCCGTTTCAATAATTGCAATGGGTTGTCCAACTTGAACTACATCATCTTCAGCAAAAAGAAGCTTTACGATCACACCATCTACAGGAGAAGGAACCTCAGAATCTACCTTGTCGGTTGCAATTTCGAGTACCGATTCTTCGGCTTCAATGGTTTCACCTTCACTCTTTAGCCACTTGATAATTGTAGCTTCTGCAACACTCTCGCCCATTTTGGGCATCACAAGCTCGAACTTTGCCATAAAAATCGCTTTAATCAGGGGGTTGGGCGCGAAGGTAGATATTCGCTCTCAATTATTCGACTTCAAAACCAAATGCCAAAGCACTTTTAGATCGTCACTAATTTTATAATCTCGAGCATACAACAATTCTACCTTTTGCTGAAACTCCAATTCATCCTCTAAATCTTTGTGCAGTTGCGATGGGTGGAAGATGGCAAACCGATCTCTGCCACCTGAAGGAGTCTTTCTATTTTGATAGCCTACCCAAGTATTTTGTCCGATTAACACCTTAGCTGCACTTTTTATATTTTTCCTTCCCCTTGAAAAAAGAAACAATAGGGGCGAAAGAACAATGAAAAAAAGTGAAACGGAGATGTCTAGAATGCGCTTATTTCGTCTTGAAATAGGCTCTTGCAGTTGATCTTTGCCCATGCTGTACCACTCGCCCTTTGTATGAATCGAGTTGCTGCCAATTATAAAGAAAGCATCGGGAGGTGCAATTTTCATTTCCACAGATTGCCCTGAAAGTGCAGTCATTAGCTCTAATGTATTTTGGGTGGAAGTGCTTGCGGCATCAAAAATAACCTCGTCTACCTCAAAGATTCTGCAGGCTTCTTTTAATCTATGAATGGCATTTTTATGTTCCGATGGATGCATTTCTCCAACTATATGGGCATTCGGTCGGCTTTTGCGAATGAGTTCTGAAAGTCTTTCGGATCCTTCCTTTGAGCCAATCAGCCAAATTCTTTTTTCCGTTTCGGGTTTGGCGATGTACGATTTAAATAGAAATTGAAGACTTAATCTAAGAAGACTGCTGAGACCCAAAGCCCACGCAACGCCTAGCAATAATAGAGCTCTACTAAATCGCCATTCTTCGCTCAATAGACCGTATGCAGCAAAGAGAATCAGACTTCCAATAAAAAGCCCTCTTTGCATTCTTCCTAATTTAATGGGACGATCGTATCCTCCACTCAGCCAGATGGATAAGACAAAAATAAAGGTGTAAAAGGGAAGTACGTAAAAAGTATAAATGGGAGGATATTCGCCACCGCTTATGAAACGATGGTTGTTTTCCCAATAATTTTTAAGGAAATACATTCCAAGCCATAGAAGCGAAGCATCTAAAATGGGGAGGTGTATTCTGCCTAAAAACCTCTTTAATACAGAAACGCTGGCTCTCAGCCAAATAGCCAGTTGAATGATGATAAAATAGGTTCTTGCGCCATTCTTTTTAAAGTGCTTTCGAGCAAAAATGGCCATGGCTTGATAAAACACAAAAACATAGTTCAAGCTCCCCTTTTTTGTGCTTTCTCCTTTGTAATGTATTATGCGTGTATTGGCTAAATAATGATTTTGATATCCTGCCTTTACGATGCGATAGGAAAGATCGATGTCTTCGCCATACATGAAATAATCTTCGTCTAACCAGCCTATTTGGTCAAGAACTTTTTTCCGAATAAACATGAAAGCTCCGGCTAAAATTTCTACTTCTTGATTTTCATTTACATTCTGATGACCAAGATAGTAGCGATTGAATTGAGCGGATTTTGGAAAGATCTTATACAGTCCACTTATTTTGTAAAAAGCAGTGGCAGGGGTAGGTAGTCCTCTTTTCGATTCGGGAAGGAAATGGCCTTTTCCATCGAGCATCCTAACTCC
>CALCFH010000349.1 GCA_937900215.1 uncultured Cryomorphaceae bacterium | reverse complement strand
GTGTGGAATATTGTAGCCGGCAGAATCTATTCTTTCCCACTCTTTGTATCGGTCAATGATGTCATCGCGCTGCACTTTCACTCCCCAACTGAGGGCATGCGTTGGAAGGTATAGCGCACCGCGGTGCTCTGCTCCAAAAATGATGGCATCTAGTTTATTTCTTGCATAGTTCTGAAACTCTCCCGTTCCACGTTCTAAAGTAACCTGCCCGAAGTCATCGGAGCCCAGGTTCAGCTCCAGTTCTCCCAATCGATACGCACCAATGATATCAAAATACTCTTGTTCTACGGCCTGATAGGCAAAGGCGGTATACTGCAACTCTAGATTGTCTTTGGGTTTGTTGATGGCCGTAAGCGATCCGAAGGCCGTTTGATAGGTATAGGATTCAGACCCATCGAAGAAGATGGTAAGCCGTAAAGCTTCTTGAATATTTCCAAAATCGGTTTGGCGGGTGGAGGGAGTTACCTCGTAGATATTATTGGCATAACTGCCAAGTCCAGCCAGAGACCATTTGTCGTTTATCTTGTAGGTGAGGTAGGTCTGCACATCCCAGAATTGAGGTCTAAAGTCTGCATCGGTATCTAGACTTCCAACCAAAAGAGTATTGGTACGGTAGCGAAAGCCGGTAATGGCGGTAAATTTCTTGTTCTTCGAAGCGCCTTCCACCGCAACCGATCCGCCCATAAAAGCCGCTTCACCTTGAACTCTAAACTGGGTAGGCTTCCGATATTGAATGTCTAGAACCGAACTCATTTTATCTCCATAGCTGGCTTCAAATCCACCTGCTGAAAAGCTAATGTCTTGCACCATTTGCGGATTAACGAAGCTGAGTCCTTCTTGCTGACCAGCGCGAGCAAGAAACGGACGGTAGATCTCGATGCCGTTAACATAAACTAGGTTTTCATCGAAATTGCCCCCTCTAACGCTGTATTGAGAAGAAAGCTCGCTGTTGCTCACAACACCCGGTAAGGTCTTAATTAGGCCTTCTACGCCTGTGTTGGGTCCGGATTGAAACTCGAGCATACGTGCATCGATCTCAATTTTCGAATCTTCCCGTGAGCGTTCATCAATAACATCTACTCCTTTCAGGATTTCTCCTTCCAACTTGAGCCGGAAGTTGCGAATGAGCTTTTCATTTTCTTGTATGTCAATGCGGATGGAATCTTTTCTATGGCCTATAGATCGGGCAATAACCCAATAGCTGCCAGGGCTTAAGACAAACTCATAGGCACCTTCGCCATTGCATACAGTAGATTGAGAGCCCACGCGAATGACCGCTCCAGGGATGGGTTCATCGGAAGTGTCGAATACGTTTCCTCTAAGATTTGATTTTTGCGCAAGCGCTGTGGCAACAGAAAATAAACTGAGCAAAGCACAAAATAAATACCTCACTTCTTACTTGATTTCAGGCTGTCGAACAATTGAAGCCAAGACAAAGGATTGGTAAGTGCTCCGAGAATAGCCGCCCCTCCGTCTGCTCCATAAAATCTTCCTGCATTATACATTTGATACTCGTGCATTTTTATTGCCATATCTTGAATCTCCCCTGCATCATAGCCCATGCTTGCGGCACGGTCTCTAAGAAGCTGAATGGCAACATTGCGTTGGGCAATATCCAATTCGGTGGTTTCTAGGCGCATGCCTAAAAGATAGGCCTGTAGTTTATCTGGAGTAGGCCAAGGATACAAAACCACCTCTGATAAAAGAGTGGTATCATAGCGAAGATGCACTTCTACTAAATACTCTTTTTTGCTGAGCGAATCTGGCACATAGAGTCTTTCGGTTTGGAAGCCTAGATGGGTAAAAGCAATGGTGTCTCCTGGCATAGCTACTAAGCTGAAAAAGCCTTCATCATCTGCTACCGCTCCATTGGGTCGGCCCACAATGCGTGCGTATACCAAAGGGATGAATCGAGGAATAGAGTCGTTGGTGAGCACCACACCGCTCAATTGAACAGGCTGTTGTGCATTGGCTTCTTTCACTCCCAGTAGGAGGAAGAATGCCATTCCGATTAAGTAAAGTAATTTTTTTTGCATGCGCGCTTCAAAGGTAACAACTTCATAAATGTGAAAGTGTTGTATTTACCTTCGAAATTCAGTAGAAAAAGTAGCCACATTACCCGCCTTATCTGTTGCTTCAAAAGCAAGGCTGTGTATACCTGAAAAAACCGACTCCAGAGGAATGAGAAATAAATTGCTCTTCGCATCGTATTCTGCCAAATGCCATTTGCCATCTAGGCTACAGCGGTAGGTGTCTAATCCACTTAAATTATCGCTCATTCTTAATCGCACATAGCTTGATTTGCTGAAATCATTGTCTTTAGCTGCATTCAGCAACGAAAGCGAAGGCGGAATGCTATCCACTGCCAATCCGTAAACTCCAAAGGATCTTGAGCTTGCAGAGATACTCCCTTTTTCTATTCGGTTGCCTTCATAAACCATAGAGCCGTTGTCTGCAATGCGCACCACTAAGGTTTTTGGATGGAGATGTGCCGGAACCGAATCAAGCGAAATGCTTATGTTAAAGTGTTTCTGAGCAGGAATACTGCTCTCTAAGATTTTAAAACGTGAACCAATGGTGGAAGTTCCTCCAGGCAATTCTTGCACATCTAAGACTTCATCTTTGTAAAAACAGCCCAAGGGAATACGCAGTTTAGCCTTGCCAATCACAATATTGTGCTCATGCTTATAAGAGAGCCATTGCTGAGCTCTTGGTTCAGGACTAGAAACGCCGGTGCCTACAATAGTAAACGACAGACTCTGTTTGTTTCCTTCAAAATCATAGACGGTAAGCATCAGTTCAGCCGTTTGTCCAGAATCGAGTTCAATCAATCCCTCATCGGCTCCTTTTTTATATAGATCTAGCACATTGCCTGGCAGCAGATACATTCTGCTATAGGTCTTCCGACAGCAGGCTTTCTCTTCGTAGTTGATATGGGAGTTGAGGTAGCGGGTTTCATGAAAGGGAAAGCCATTGATCGCAAAGCTAAAAAGGGGTAATCCGTTTTTCTTCAATTCAATCTTATTGACTCCATTTTTATTGGATGCGCCATTGAGACGATCGAAGGCTTCGATCTCAATGCCAATGGTTTTTCCCACCGAATAGGTTTGTGCATTGCTCGCCTTTTGGACACTGAGTATTTGAAAGCGATCGTCTAGCTCAACGATGCGAACCGATTGTATTGTGGGTGCAATATTGTCTTGGATGACAATACCATGTAAAAGAGGATTTACAGGCGTTTGATCGGCGGTGTTGCGCAGTTCAAAATGCAGATGCGGACCGCCCGATCCGCCTGAATTGCCGCTAAGAGCCACAATGTCGCCCTGATTTAACCTGAACTTACCCGCAGGCACCGCTATATCGAGTGCATAATTCTCCTTTGCGTATTGTTGCTCACGTACATACGATTGAATGGCCGTATTAAAACGCTGTAGATGCGCATAAACAGAAGTCAGACCATTGGGATGGTCAATGTACAAGGCATTGCCATAGCCATAGGGAGAAACCACAATTCTACTCACAGTACCCGACCAAACCGCGCTAACAATTTTACCTTCTACGCCCTCGGTTTTGATATCAAGACCAGAGTGAAAGTGATTGGAGCGCAACTCGCCGAAGGTACCAGAAAGGTAGAGTGGAATATCGAGAGGAGATTGAATGGGTTGGGCTTGTAGGCTGAATCCAAACAGGAAAAGAGCCGTCAAAAGGCGCATATAGATTGGGGCTTTTGAATGTATTTTTCTGCCGTTATGCCTCCTATTAGAGAGGTTGCAAATCTGCTGCAATGATACAGCAGATTTATGGGCCAAATACAACCAATCACAATAGACTTTGAACAGATTTTGGGGTTCATTTCGCATAGAAATCATGACTGAGCATTTGCCAATGCCGTGCCAAGAATTTAAGGAGTAGACGTTTCGGTTTTGGGTAGATTGTCCACAAAAGTAGGAGGACTTAAGATGGATGGTTTCCTCTGTAAGGAAAGGCAGCATTGATAGAATGAGCCAAATGAAATAAGTCCAGGCCTGAGGCTTTGAAACAAATCATAGCATAAAAAAGTACACTTCTTGAGGGTAGAAGAAAGAGAAGGAAGAAATGCAAGGGACCAACGCTTTAATTGCGCTCTCCTGCAAAGAAAGGAGTTCGAAGAGCTACAGAAGAAGGCAAGTAGGCAAAGAGAAGAAGAAAACGAATGCAGAATTGAGAAGGCGCAGTGAAGGTATAGGGAAGCTGGATGCAGACGAAAGCGAACACCTTCGAAGGCTTAGAAGCCAAGGACGCGGGAAAGAAGAACATCGCCGAAGGATTGAGTAACGAGGCCGAAAGATTACACTCCAAGCATGTGGAACAAAAGACTTCCGTCTGCAAGCTCGGAGTACAAGGCTGCGGAAAAGAAGAATACGGCCGAAGGATTGCGTAACTAGGGCGAAGGGTTGCGTTCCAAGCCTGTGGAGCGAAAGACTTCCGTCTGCAAGCTCGTAGTACAAGGCTGCGGAGATAAAGAACACCACCGAAGGATTGCCTTCCAAGCCTGTGGAGAAGAAGACAGGCTGCTGCAAGCTCGTAGTATAAGGCTGCGGAGATAAAGAACACCACCGAAGGATTGCCTTCCAAGCCTGTGGAGA
>CALCFH010000348.1 GCA_937900215.1 uncultured Cryomorphaceae bacterium | reverse complement strand
ATCATAGAGTAAGTCGATTTTGTTTCCTTCCGAAAACCAATTCATGAGTCCTTGATATGGATTGTCTACAGTAGTGTTCTTTATTTTGTCAAGTGCAGGTAAATAATCGGTAATTTTTGTTTTTATAGCACTTCCGATAAGGTTCTCTGCTACCGTTGCGGCTCCCTCCTGCTCTCCTTCGTACACTAATTCAACTTTTCCAATAATGCTTGGAATAATTCCAATGAAATCTGTCAGTCTAATTTCTGTTTTCTCTTCATTGTTAAGAAGCATTCTTCTTTCAGCCGCGCTGTATAAGTTTTCCATAGCGCTCACACTCAAACGCGCGCTAACACCACTTTTAGCATCTACCCATTCACTTTTGCGCGCTTCAAAACTAATTTGTTCTAAAAGTTCAGCCGCTGCACTTGGTAAGAAGATAGAATTTCGTTGTGCCACTGAAATTCGTGCTTCCTGTTGGGTGATTTTTAGGGCTGTTACCAACTCCTCAGGATAATGTGTAATAATCTGACTTCCAATCCGGTCTTTTAAGGGAGTTACTATTGAACCTCTATTGGTGTAGTCTTCCGGATTTGCGGTAAAAATGAATTGAATGTCAACGGGAAGTCTAAGCTTAAACCCTCTTATTTGAATATCTCCTTCTTGTAAAATATTAAATAGAGCAACTTGTATTCTCGCCTGCAAATCGGGTAATTCATTGATAACAAAAAGCGAACGATTGGCTCGGGGAACCATTCCGAAGTGAATTACTCTTTCATCGGAATAACTCAACTTAAGATTCGCGGCCTTTATCGGATCTACATCTCCTATTAGGTCTGCAACACTTACATCTGGAGTCGCAAGCTTCTCAAAATAGCGTTCAGAACGGTGAATCCATCCAATTTCAGCCTTATCCCCCTCTTCATTTACTATGCGGATTCCCTCAGAACTGATGGGATTTAAGGGATCTTCACACAAATCGGTTCCAAGCAAATAGGGCGTATATTCATCTAGAAGTCCGATCATTAGTCGTGCTAAGCGAGTCTTTGCCTGTCCTCTTAAACCCAATAGGTTTATGTTGTGTTTAGATAAAATGGCGCGTTCTAAATCGGGTATAACGCTGTTCTCATAGCCATAAATCCCTTCAAAAACCTTCTTTTTCAACTTCATAGCCGAAATTAGATTTTCTCTAAGCTCCTCCTTTATGGATCTCGACTTATACTCTGTCTTTTTTAACTTGCCCAGAGTGTTTGGATACTTGGTCTGATCTAACATTACAATGTGTTTTTTCTGTTCTTTTCGTAATCCTTTAACACCCATTCTCCCAGTCCCTTAAGTCCTGTATAAAAGGCCTTTCCCTTATTGGCCTCCGTGAAGCGTTCAACAAAGTCTTGAAGCCAATGATCGGTTGCTATCATAAATGTAATGACTGGAATTTTTGCTTTTCGAAGTGCTGCAGCCCGATTGATGCATTTTCCAACGATGTAATCGTCAAGACCTACGCTATTCATATAATAGGTTCCATCCGCCTCTTTTAAACAGCTCGGCTTGCCATCTGTAATCATAAATATCTGCCGATTTGGCGTGCGTTTCTTCCGAAGTATATCTGCTGCTAAATCCAAGCCCGCCACCGTATTGGTATGGAATGGGCCTACTTGCAAATAGGGTAATTCTTCTAAGCTTATTGGCCAAGCATCATTTCCAAAGGCAATGATGTCTAGAGAGTCTTTGGGATAGCGTGTTTTCACCAATTCAGCCAATGCCAAGGCGACTCTTTTAGCTGGAGTAATTCTATCCTCTCCATACAGAATCATGCTGTGCGATAAATCTATCATGAGAACGGTAGCCATACTCGCCCCTTGGTACTTTTCATGAACTAAGAGATCATTCTCCGTAATTTGAAGTTCTCCGAATCCGCTATTGATTTGGGCATTTCTAAGTGAATCCGTCATTGAAACACTATCCAATGGATCTCCAAATGAATAAGGCTTTAGTCCGTCTGAAATCTCTTCTCCACTGCCTGTATACTTGCTTCTGTGACTGCCTTCACCAGTCTTTTTTAGCTGACCAAAAATTTGCTCTAAGGCACTTTTACGAATGAACTGCTCCATTTTGGCAGTCATTACACTCGTTCCATCACCCGGGCCATTTCCAACGGATTCTTGTAAAAATCTTTTTTGAAACAGTTCCTCGATAAAATCATCTACTGAATAATCTGGTTTGGAAAGAGCGTACTCTTTATCCAATTCCTTTAACCAATCTATCGCTTCTTCTACATCCCCAGAGGTATGGAGCAGAAGCTCTTTGAAGAGCTTGAGAAGCTCTTCGAATGGACTCAACTCTTTTCCTGAATATTCCTGAAACCGCAATCCACTATGGGCTCTGCGCA
>CALCFH010000347.1 GCA_937900215.1 uncultured Cryomorphaceae bacterium | reverse complement strand
GCAGTCTTTATAGGTTGCAAAGTCTCCATTAAGTGTAGCAATGCCTTCTTCCGTTCGCAAATGTGTGAAGCCTTCATTCTCCATTTTCGAAACAAATTCAATGAGGGTTCCGTCTATCGACACCTCTTTAAATGTCAAGTGTTTGGATGTATTTGACTCATTTTGGGCGAAGCTTACCGATGTGAGCAGCAGGCAAAAAAGAAGGCTTAGGATGGACTTCATTCCTTTGGGTTTTAGTAATAATGTGTTGATGCGGCTTTCGGCTCCTATGCTGAGCACGCCTAGCTTGGAGGACTCTTCTTTCGTGTTTCCTTTTAGCGAACTATTTTAAAAGTAGTTATACAAACGAAGATACTGCGATTGCCATGATTCTCTAGGGATGCGTTATTCTATTCATGAACCACTGATTGATAAAAAATTATTCGTGAAGACACTGTATTCTTGAACTCATTCACCATCCTTGATTGGTTTCTTTAACACCTTTGTAGTTCAGAATTATCAAACCATCCAACTACCTTCAAATCACCAGCCTCAGCTCAATTGAGCTATTTTTTAAATTTGAAAGTATTTAGACTATCGCCCTTTGGTGGTATTCCCTTAAGAGCTGGGGAGTGTACAAATGATCGGTTTGCCATTGACTTTGGAAATAGAATACCAATGAATCTATTTGATACTGAATGGTTTTCAAGTTGGATGGCAACTGGCTGAAACATTTCCGACGTTCTTGTGTTAATTTCGATCCGATCAAATGGAGCTATGTCCATAAAAATGGGCCAGTATATTTGAATGGTACATACTCTTTAATCTCTCTTAGTCAATCTATGGCTGTTATTCTTTTTATTGCGGTTCTCTGGTACGGTGGCCTGTTCTTCCAAACCTTCTTCTTGCATCGGTATGCGGCGCATCAAACCTTCACCATGTCTCAACGCATGGAGAAATTGACCTATGTTCTAACTTGGATTTTTCAAGGCAGTAGCTATCTGAGCGCCTATGGCTATGGCATTATGCATCGCCTCCACCATGCCTATGCCGATACTGAAAAAGATCCGCACTCACCTAAGTTTGACAATAGCCTCTTTGCTATGATGTGGAAGACAAAACGCATTTATCAAGATATCAACCTGGGTCGTATTAAGGTGGAAGAGAAATTCACCACCAATGTGCCACAGTGGAAAAGCTTTGATCTTTTTGCCAGTTCTATGCTTTCCCGAGTGCTGTGGGGAGCGGGATATGTTGCCTTCTTTTATTTTTTTGCTACCGAGTGGTGGGAGTGGCTATTGATGCCCATTGCTTTTTTGATGGCACCTATTCACGGGGTTATTATTAACTGGTTTGCCCATATTTACGGCTACAAGAACTTCGAAGTAAAAGACACTTCCAAAAACTTACTGCCCTTTGACTTTCTGATGATGGGCGAAGCCTATCATAACAATCACCACAAGAGAAGTGGCCATCCGAATTTCGGAGGTATTCGATGGCACGAAATCGATCCAACTTACATCATAATGAAAGTTCTCAATCGCTTGAGAATTATTCAACTAAAAAAAGTAGTTGCGTAAATAGAAAGGTATAGGCGGAGGGCAAATGGATGAACGGTAGACAAACTTCCCCTACTCTAACAAAATGGCTTATCGCAAACAATAGTCGGGCCTTTGCTAGCTGGACTATTCTACTTGGTCCTGCCGGAAATATGGCTGAATGCTCACTATTCATTGTGCATTCTAAATAGCTGACTAGTTATTCGCCCATGCATCAAGCATGCTAACAACAATATAATCAACCCATCAAAATGGAATGAATAGCCCCTCAATGCTGTTTTCCTAGCTTACTTTTACTTTTTTCCTGAAAATCCTAATTGAAGGCTCCATATACAAGTGCAGCAGCGAGCTATATCCATCACTTTCAGTCCTTATTGTCCGTAGAGTCTAATTATCTTACCCCTTTTCTTCCGTTGCGTTATTGTCGTCTTCAAAATCCTCCTCGTAATCCGATGGATAGAAGTCAATCCAAACTTGAACCATATAGTCGTGAAATCCCCATCCAATTCCGTCTGTGTCGTCAATAAGCTTTTCAACCCGATCTTCAAATTTATCTAAGAGATTTTCTTTCCTCATCAACCTCAAACTGTCTACAAAGCATGTCTCTACACTTTTGTAAAACGCTTCGTTTATGTCACCATAATCATTGGTAAACTGCACTCCTGTCTCAACGTAAAAAAGCATTAAGTCAGCCAACAGTTCAGCCGAAGGCCCTAATTTTTTGAAGTCACTGATTGCTTGTTTTCCGTCTTTGAGTTTGTAGTGGAAACCTCGTGTTGGATAAAATGCTTTAAATACTTTATCCTTGTATTTCCTGAATAATTCCGTTTCATCAGAATGAACATAAAAGTCTAAGAACTCCTTCACAGACTTGTTCTTTCTATACAAGTCCGCAACAAGATCAATAAGCTTGTCTTTGTCGAGTTTTCCTAGTTCCTTTTTTATGTCTCTTAGTCCCATCCTTTTGTATTGATTAAGATCCGTTCGCATATCAATGGCTATACAAAGCGTCTAAAATAAAACTTCTTCCCTAGTTCAGGCTTTTGCTTTCCCTAATATCATCGGCACTATGCACTCCTCCAACTTCTCATCTAGCCGTTTGTAATTTCGCAGTACTTATATATACGTTTTTAAGATTGCCATCCTTTGCAAAAGAGACCTCCCACGTTTAAAATCTATCATAAAAGTGTTCTACTAGATCGCCTCAGCATCAATCAACCCAAACAGTTTAAAACTTTCCATTTGGCAATCATAATGCATAAAAAAGGACAGCCTAGCTGCCCATCCCACCCTTATTCTAGAACCTTCCCTGCCACATTCAAGGGCCATTCCTCCGTTTAGCCAAAAAGGCTAAAACGCTTTCCCCATAGCGCCGCACGCACACACATCAAGCCCGGTTCCGTGCAACAGCGGTTTCATTCTAGGCCCTACGGGCCGAACGA
>CALCFH010000346.1 GCA_937900215.1 uncultured Cryomorphaceae bacterium | reverse complement strand
TGATATTAATATGCTTATGAGACTTTGTGATGTGCACAATATTCCGTTGGCTACCAATCCAGCCGGAGCAACTTTGATTTTTGAAGGCTTATTGAGGTCGTGATGGATGACGATGGCTACCGCGGATTGTCATGCTCTGCATATGATTTATTAGAGCTTTGGTCTTTGCGAAAACGCAAACTGCAGGCCAACTGGAATGGCAAAACCATAATTGGCTTTATTGAGAATCTAGTTGCAGATAGGCAAGGCGAATGGGCAATCTGGTCTTCCGGCGAAAGAACCCGTTTAGATCACCTGAAAGACATAAAAGAAGTAGAATAGAGTTTTTATAGCCCCAATTTTTTTGCTTTAATATTTGTGGCAAGGCTTACAAAAAGGACAATACTTATTGAGCTCAAGGGCATGAGAATGGCACTTAAAACAGGAGAAAGTTGTCCGGAAAAGGCGAAGTATAATCCAACTATATTGTACGCAAAAGACAGTGCGAAGCTGAACCATACTGTATTTACCGAATAGGCAGACATTCGAATGAAGCTTGGCATTTTATGCAGAGTTTGTGCATGAAGAATGGCATCGCTTGCTGGAGTAAAGGCGTTCATTTCTTCCATTATTCCAATTCCAACAGCGCTCTCACTGAGTGCGCCCGCATCGTTTAATCCGTCACCAAGCATTACACAACCCGTATTTTCGCTTTGTTTTTGGCGGATGTACGTAAGCTTATCTGTTGGCTTTTGTTCAAAGAGAATGTCTATCTCTTTCCCAAAAAGCTCAGTGAGCTTTACCTGATCTTTGTTGTTGTCGCCAGAAAGGATGGATATATTCCACTTTAAAGATTTCATTTCTTGAGCAAAATCGTTGAGCCCATCCCGAAACTTGCTTTTAATATGAAAGTGGCCCACCAACTCTCCGTTTACACCCAGATACACGCTTCCTTCTTGATTCTTAAGGCTATCGGCAATTCCAGTAAAATTAGGGCTTCCCAGTCTGTATAAATTTCCATCTATATAAGCCTCAATTCCAGCACCTTCATACTCTTTGAATGATTCTATTTGGGCTTCCTTTGTATTGCCCATGGCTTTAAAAATAATTCGACTTAAAGGATGCCCGCTTTGATAGGTTAGTGCCTTAACAGCCGATTTAACGCCAACATCTAGAATGCCGGAAAAATGCACATCGCCACTAAACGATTCTGTAAGCGTGCCGGTTTTGTCGAGAACAATGTGTTTAGATTGCGCTAGATTTTCAATAGTATCTGTATTCTTGAGATAAAAGTGATTTCTGCCAAATATTCTAAGGGTATTGCCGAAGGTAAAGGGAGCGGAAAGCGCAAGCGCACAAGGGCACGCTACAATGAGAACGGAAGTAATTACCTTCCATATTTGTGAACTGTCTACAGCATACCAATACACTGTTGACAGACTAGCAATAAGGAGAATGACTAGGGTAAAATGACGGCTAATTCTATCTGTAATATTTTGAAAATGAGCCCCTTCGGATTTCTTATAGAGCGGATTGTTCCAAAGCCGAGTGAGCCTGCTTTGATCCATTGGTATTTGAACTTCTAGCTCAATAGCTGCCCCCTTTTGTCTTGCTCCAGCGAAGATTTTATCGCCAACAAATTTTTCAATGGGTTCGGATTCACCTGTAGCGAAGCTATTGTCAATTAAGCCAAAACCCTTTCTTAGAATCGAGTCTGTTGGGATAAGTTCACCATAACGGACGATAATACGCTCTCCTTTAGCGAGTTCTCTTACTGGAATGGCCATTTCTTTTCCATTTTTTAATACATTAGAGGAAAGCGGAAAGAAGGAGGTATAATCTCTATCAAAACGAAGAGAATCGTAGGTTTTACGCTGAAATAGCTTTCCTAATAGGAGAAAGAAAATCAGTCCGTTTAAACTGTCAAAATAGCCCGAACCAATACCTGTAGATACCTCCCAAATACTGCGAAGAAAGAGAGCTGCAATGCCAAGTGCAATGGGCGTATCTATATTAACATAGCCTTTTTTTAGGCTCTTAAATGCAGAAATAAAGTAATCTGCACCGGCATAGGTTACCACGGGTAGACTAAAGCCGAGTAGAAGTATTCTAAAAAAGGGAAGAAAAGATTGCAGCTGTAAATCGTCCCAATCGAAATATTCTGGCAGCGCCATCAGCATTGAATTTCCAAAAGCAAATCCCGCCACTCCAATTTTAATGGTTAGAGAGCGGTCTACTTTTTTCTGCTTCTTTTCAGAAGAATCTAGGCTGAAGTCAGGGGTATAGCCTATTTTATTCAGTAGAAAGGCTAGATCAGACAGCTTTAATTCTTGGTTGTTGAAGTGAATAGTGGCGGTTCGGGCGGTAAAATCTACCTTAATAAAATGAATATCCGTTTCAATTTTCGGGAGATTCTCAAGAAGCCAAATGCATGAACTACAATGTATACTGGGCAATGCCAAGCGCACTATGCTTGTGTTCTGGTCCTCAAATTCGGTGAAATAAGTTCGAATTTTTGCTTCATCCAAATAAGAAAAGTCTTTGTCTCCCTTGTCTTGTTTAGAGCCGGGTTTTTCAGATAGCTGATAGTACAATCCCATTTCATGGTCGCGAAGCAGTTCGTAGACCGTTTTACAGCCATGGCAACAGAAGCTATGCGAATCTGCTTGTACGACTTCATTGCATAAATCTCCGCAATGATAACAATGGGTTTTGGCTTCTGTAAGCTTGGCTTTTTGCATGCTCAAAAGTGTGAACTAATAAGAAAATGAGGTATGACAGAAGTCAGTTATTCAAATCGGCTTTTGTATATTTGATTACAACCCAATCGCCAAATAAAACCATGAAAGAAGTAGTACCTGTTTCCTGCAGTCTCTGCAATAAATCGAGCATTTCATCTTTTAAAGATTTAAGTGAGGAGGAGATCGGGAAATTGAGCCAGAGTAAAACCTGTTCTTTTTTTAAGAAGGGACAAATACTTATGCATGAAGGAGCTCGGGCCGCGGGAGTGTTTTGTATACACAGCGGTAAGACCAAGCTGTACAGGATGGGAACAGAAGGTAGAGAGCAGATAATTCGTTTTGCGCAGGGAGGTGAACTAGTAGGATATAGGTCTGTTTTAAGCGGTGAGCCCTTATCTGCATCCATAGAAGCCTTATCTGATACGCATGCTTGCTTCATCCCTAAGGCTTTGTTTTTCGATTTTATTCAAACCAATCCTAAGTTTTCTTTAGAGATGATGCGTCTTGCATGTCATGAATTAGGGGAGGCAGGAAAACTCATTACAAATTTGGCTCAAAAGTCTGTTCGTGAGAGAGTTGCAGAAGTTTTAATGATTTTAAAAGACACTTTCGGAGAAACAGAAGAAGGCTATATTGATGTATCCCTTACACGAGAGGAGATTGCGTCGATGGTTGGAACAGTAACCGAAACCGCCATTCGAATTTTAAGCGAATTCAAAGAGTCAGGCATTGTTATATTAAAAGGTCGGAAGATTCAGATTGTCCAACCAAAGGAGCTATTGCGCATCGCACAAATATTTGATTGATCCTCATTAAAAGAAATTCAAAATATATTTCTATCGCACTTATATCACCTTCTAAGTTGACGAATGTCATTCTCTAGGTGTAAAAGCATGGATACTTTTACCGTCAGTCCAACCAAGAATGAATTCTAAGCCAACAGATTATAAGCTCGAGCTTTTTGAGAAACTTTTCGGAGAAGAGGCTCAAGAGCTGTACCATGACTTCAGATCGAAGTCGAGGTATTATTTAAAGTCTGAGGGTGAAGTTCTTTTTCAAGAGGGTACAAGCTCAAATTTTGTTTTTCTTATTTTAGATGGAAGCGTACGCCTTCAAGTAAAGAAAGGGAATTCCGAAGAAGTTATACTGCAGTTTTTCGGAGAAGGAGATTTAGCTGGAATCATGGATGTAATTCAATATCAGGTATATAGATCAAACGCCATTGTACATTCAGCCACTGCAGAGCTATGTGTAATAGACAAACAGAATTTTTTTAAAATCTTGAGCAAAAGGCATCATTTTGCGCTAAAACTTATTCATCAGATGGATAAAGACACCGCTGACATTGAAAGTAGAGCGGCATTTATGAACACCCAGAAGGTAACGAATCGCATTTCGGGCGCCATTCAAGTTCTAGAGAAAAAGTTCGGAAAAAACGCAGAAGGAGAAATCAATATTGAAATCAGCCCATCACATATCGCAAAAATGGTAGGGGCAACCCGTACATCGGTCTATCGTTCAATGAAAAAGCTTCAAGAGCTAGGGGAATTGAGATTTGAACAACACAAGATCATACTTCCTTAAAAGGGCCTTATGCGAACATAGAAGGCGGTTCAGGCTTAGATTGAGCAGATTTTTTTGGATATCTATCCAGACTTAATGATTTCACCAAATAATGAATAGTTTGTCTCAATTCGTCTAAGTTCTCCTTTTCTACTGCAGAAATAAACACAGCTTGATTGAGAGTTTTAGCCATCCAAGTTTGTTTTAAATCACTAAGCGACCATTCGGTTTTTTCCAATTCATCTAGTTCATTCGGAACATGGTCTTCCACTTTGAATTGATCAATTTTATTGAAAACAACTAAGGTAGGCTTGTCTGCGGCACCCAATTCAGCTATGGTTTTTTGCACTGTTAAATAGTGCTCTTCAAAGGAAGGATGGGAAATATCTACGATATGAAGCAATAAATCAGCTTCTCTTACTTCATCCAAGGTACTCTTGAATGACTCAACCAACTGAGTGGGAAGTTTGCGTATAAACCCAACAGTATCTGTCAATAAAAAGGGTTGATCACCAATTACAACCTTCCTAACCGTTGTGTCTAATGTGGCAAATAGTTTATTCTCAGCAAATACATCCGCTTTGCCAAGAACGTTCATTAAGGTTGATTTGCCAACATTCGTATATCCAACTAAGGCTACACGAACAAGGCTTCCTCTATTGGCTCTCTGAGTAGCCATTTGACGATCTATTTTCTTTAGATGGTCTTTTAATTTGCTAATCCTATCCCGAACTATTCTTCGGTCTGTCTCAATTTCTCTTTCTCCTGGACCCTTCATTCCAATACCGCCTTTCTGCTTCTGCAGGTGAGTCCACATCTTAGAAAGTCTTGGGAGCAGATATTCATATTGTGCCAGCTCTACTTGCGTACTGGCATAACTAGTATGGGCTCTTCCAGCAAAAATGTCGAGAATGAGGTGGGTACGGTCCATCACCTTAACTTCAACTTTGTGCTCTATGTTTTTTAACTGCGAAGGACTGAGTTCATCATCAAAAATCACCAATTCAATGTCATTGGCTTTAATGAAATCAACAATTTCATCCATTTTACCCGAACCAACATAGGTTTTAGGGTGAGGAACATCTATTCTCTGTACAAAAACCTTAATGCAATCGGCACCAGCGGTATCAGCTAGAAAAGCGAGTTCATCTAAGTATTCTTTAGACCTAATTTCATCTTCGCGAAACTTGAAGGTTCCAACTAGGATAGCGCGTTCTCTGGCGGTAGATCTCTGTTTCTTTTCAAGCAAATTTTACCAAATAAAAGGCCACCGTTCCCAAGGAATACGACTGGCTATTAATACTAAAGTGACGATCCATAGCACTCCTGATTTAGTGTGCACTGAAGAGGATGAGAATTCTTTTTTCCATTTTCTACGTGCGAGTGTGGCTAGAATTATTGCCAAAATCATGGTGGTGATATGTTCTACTGCATAAAAGCGAAGATGGGCTTCTTTCATAACCCCTTCGACCTGGAATAATTTGTATCCCATACTTCCAGCAAGGTATAGATATAGGCCAACTAGAAGTTGAATATGCGTACCGATCATCGCAAATAAACCCAATTTACCACTTAGCTTTGAGCCTGTAAATGAGCTAATTATAGTTGTAGGAATAAGAATCAATACCGCCAATGCTAAAACGGCATGTAGGAGTAGTAACGAGGAATACATAGTAATGAATTTGGTCTACTAAGTTAAAGAGCCAAATCGGACTTCGGTAGAGTTTTATTCCTTTCAGTAATTCTTTTTAAAGAATCAATAACTTTCTTAACGTCTTCTTTCGGAATAAAGGTCATGTCTACAGTTCTAATCTTCTTGCTCTCAGACGCGTAGTTCTCTAAATGAAGTACAAGGGTTCTATAGATAAGCCTGTTTTTAACCTCGAAGTCCACTACTTTCCTTTTAGGAAAATCATAGCGTTTATTCAAATCAGGACCACTTCCAAGGAACCAAAGTGACTTCGAGTTGATATGCAGAATTTCATAGCTTTCGTTGTAATGAAAATAATTCACACGAATAAAAGCGAGAGAGAAAAGAATCACGGTTGCAACAATACTTATCCAATGCCCTTCAGCAAGCTTAGACAGCGAGCCATTGAGCTGACTTAACAACAAGTCCAAAATTATGAGTAAAATCAGACCGATCACCGTATAGCGCAGAAAGGTGAAAGTCTTTTTATTGTCAATCTGGATGAAACGCAAATCGTCCATTAAATATCTATAGGGGTTAGATATACCGCACGATACAAAGGTATGAATTCAATATATAGTATTAAATACTTAGTATTGAGTATTCTGTAATTTAACGTTTCATGGGCTTATTGGCGAAGTGCTTGTAGGTTTTGAATTAGCCTAGTGGTGATAGGATCGCTATTGGGCGTGCCTCCAGAAACCATTTCATCTAAAACTTGAGTTGCAATTTTCTTTCCCAATTCAACGCCCCACTGGTCGTAACTATATATATTCCAGACACATCCTTGCACAAATATTTTGTGTTCATACATGGCAATTATTCTTCCAACTTGGATAGGATCTAGTAAAGAATAGATTAATATATTACTTGGTCTGTTTCCTTCAAAGGTTCTATACGGTGTAAGCTGCTTTATTCTATTCTGGTCTTTGCCTTCTTTTGCCATATTCAATTGCACTTGTTCTTTGGATAAGCCATGCATAAGGGCCTGCGGCTGGGCTAAAAAGTTGGCAAGTAGCAATTCATGTTGATTGCCAAGTGGGTAGTGTGTATTGGCAGACGCTAAAAAATCTGAGGTGATTTTTGGAGTGCCTTGGTGCATAAGCTGGTAAAAGGCATGTTGTCCATTCGTACCCGGCTCACCCCATAGTATTGTGCCGGTTTCATAGTTGACTTTCTCACCATTTCTATCAACAGATTTGCCGTTGCTCTCCATGTCTGCTTGTTGCAAGTAGGCTGCCAAACGAGAGAGATTTTGGTCATAGGGTAGAATGGCATGGGAGGTATACTTCATAAAATTGGTATACCAGATTCCAATAGCTGCCAACAGCATGGGTATGTTTTCCCTAAGAGTAGAATGCCGAAAGTGTTCGTCCATTTCTTCCGCACCTCTCAGCATTTTTTCGAAGGTTTCGTAACCTAGGGTGCAGCATAGAGATAAGCCAATGGCAGACCAAACGCTATATCTTCCACCTACCCAATCCCAAAAGCCAAAAATTTTAGAAGAGTGAATTCCAAAATCCTCTGCAGCGGGAATATTGGTGGAAAGTGCAGCGAAGTGAAGCTCAATATCCTTCAAGGCTCCGCCATTACTTAAAAACCATTCGCGTGCTGAATGCGCATTTGCCATGGTTTCTTGTGTGGTAAATGTTTTTGAAGCGACGATAAATAGAGTGGTCTCTGGATTTATTTCCTGCAACGTTCTTGCAAGGTGTGAGCCATCTACATTTGAAACAAAATGTGCTTTTAATCCACGTTTGCGGTATGCGTTTAGGGCTTCATAGACCATAAGTGGACCCAAATCTGAGCCGCCGATTCCAATATTTACGATATCGGTAAATAATTTTCCTGAGTATCCTTTGAGGTCGCCTTTGATAACGCCATTGGAGAAGTGCTCCATCTGAGAAAGTACGCCTTCTATCTGTTTTGAGATGTTTTCGCCATCTAGAATAAATGGGGTGTTTGTGTTTTTCCTTAGGGCAGTATGCAGCACTGCTCGACCTTCTGTTTCGTTTATTTTTTTACCGTTGAATTGGTCTTCAATGGCCTCTGCAAGTTTTGTCTGATCAAAAAGTCTTTCAAAAGCATCCAAAACCCTGTCGTCGAGATGATTTCTCATATAGTTCAGACGAAAGTCTTTTAGATTTGCTTCATATTTAAACTTTCGTGTATGTGTTGAAACAATGTCTACTAAATGCTTGTTAGACAATTCATTCGATAAAGATTCTAGTTCTTTCCAAGCTGGAGTGCTTGTTGGATTTATACGGTGCATTTTTCAATTGATTACGAAACAATAAATCTAAGACATATTATATGGTAGCTTTGCAGCCTATGTCAGAATTTCCAAATTATAAGCGCAGAGACCCATCCGGTTTTCAGCGTGTAGTGAATCAAAGAATCGAGGAGTATTTCGCAAACCACAAACAGTTTCGAGGCGCAAGTGCCAGATTGTGGCTGAAGGCGATAATTCTTTTTGCGGTCTATCTTGGTCCTATATATCTCATTCTCAATGAAGGCCTTACAGTTTGGGCGTTTTATGGCCTTTGGGTAATAAGCGGACTGGGTATGGCTGGAATAGGAATGAATGTGATGCACGATGCCATTCATGGAAGCTGGTCTGAGAAGTCTTGGCTGAACAAATTACTGGGAAGCAGCATCTATTTACTGGGTGGCCATCCTTTTACTTGGAGGGTTCAACACAATTTTCTCCATCATCAATACACTAACCTGAAAGGTTTAGATGAGGATGTTGAAGTTCGTGGATTGGTGCGTCTGCATCATGAGGAGCCTTTGAAGCCAATGCACAAATGGCAATCGATCTACGCTCCTTTGTTGTATGGCTTATTGACCTTGAACTGGTCTTTGACCAAAGACATTACACAAATGATGCGCTATACTAAATTGGGCCTTTTAAAGCGCTTTAAAATGGCGCCTTCTAAAGCTTGGAGATCGCTGATCATTGGCAAGCTAGTTTATTTCGCGGTTTTCTTGATTGTACCACTCATTTTTGCCCCGTATGCATGGTATCTCATCGTAACTGGGTGGCTTCTGAAGCATTTTATTGCTGGAAGTGTTTTGTCCTTCGTATTTCAGTTAGCGCACATTGTAGGAGATGCTGAGCAGCCTTCTTGGGAGGGCGATAGCTTGGATTCTGGATTTATGGAACATCAATTACGCACTACTGCTAACTTTTCAAGAAAGAGCTTCTTCGTAACATGGTATACTGGGGGACTGAACTATCAAGTAGAACATCACCTTTTTCCACATATTAGTCACGCACATTATCCCAAAATTGCATCTATTGTAAAACAAACTGCTCAGGAGTTCAACCTTCCTTATAATGAGCAGTCGAATTTTGGAGTGGCATTGATAGATCACTTCAAAACTTTGCATAGACTCGGAAACGTAGTTTAATCTCTTCTACTGCAAATGCAAAAGAAGGATGTTAGAAATACCAACAGGGAGGAGTTAGAGGCTTTTTTCAAGGAGTCAAACGAGCCTAGTTTTAGGATAAATCAACTTTTAGAGTGGATTTGGGAGAAAGGTGCGCATGGATTTAATGACATGAGTAATCTTCCTCTGTCTTTAAGGACAAAGCTCTCAGAAGCTTTTGAATTCCGGGCGATTGCAGTGAACGACTATCAGAAAAGCGAAGATGGAACTATCAAGAATGCGGTTTTGCTACATGATGGTAATGTGGTTGAGAGCGTTTTGATTCCCACAGAAAAAAGAACTACCGCTTGTGTTTCAAGTCAAGTTGGATGTAGTTTGGATTGCCACTTTTGCGCTACCGCCTTGCTAAAGAGGATGCGGAACCTCAATCCGGATGAGATTTTTGACCAGGTAGTCTTGATAGATCGACAGTCTAAAGAACAGTTCAATAGACCGCTTTCAAATATTGTTTTCATGGGGATGGGAGAGCCTCTTTTGAATTACCAAAATGTTCTTGGTGCAATTGATAAAATTACAAGCCCTAAAGGCTTGAATATTTCGGCAAAACGAATAACACTGTCGACAGTTGGCTTACCTAAGATGATTAAAAAGTTGGCGGATGATGCGGTAAAGTTTAATCTGGCCGTTTCACTTCATTCCGCTATAGATGAGAAGAGAAGTAGCATTATGCCAATCAATAAGGTGAATCCCCTTAGTGATTTATTGGAGTCACTGCAATATTGGTATAAAGCAACGACAAGGAAAGTAACATTTGAATATGTTGTTTGGAAAGGTTTAAACGATGGAAAGGAAGATATTTTAGCCTTGAGGGAGTTCTGTAAGCGTGTTCCAAGCAAGGTTAACCTTATTGAATACAATGCAATAGGGGATAGTCGGTTCGAACAAGCAGATAGTAAAGTGTTGGATGATTATCAAAGAATTTTGGCCCAGGAAGGAATAGTTGCTAAAATTCGTAGGAGTAGAGGAAAGGATATCGATGCTGCTTGCGGGCAATTGGCGAACAAGAACAGCCTTAATTCCTAGACTTTTGATATTTAAAACAAAAAAGCCAGCTTAAGCTGGCTTTTTTGTTTTGTAATAGGGTGCTTTTAGAATTGATCACATATTACCCTTCTCTTAGCGACAAAGTTATAATTCAGCTTTGTAACAGTCACTGTAGTATCAAAACTGGTGTTCTCAGGTAAAGCAACTCTGAAATCATACGATTGACCTACAACTAAACTAGCGCTCGCTTGACCATTAACAATAGTAGCAAGTAAGGTGTAAGGTCTGTCTGCAGGTAGGGCAGCATTGGTTTTCCTTGAGCGAATTTTATATCCTGTAGGAATCAAAATTTTGCTTGGGTCTGTAGGACACTGTGCGGATAATGTCAGGTTAACTGGGGCTGGTGGAACAGGGAAGCTGTATGAAAGCACATGTCGAGTGCCACAGCTAGTCACACTTGAAGCAGAACCAGTATAGGTTGCGCCATCGGGTGCAGTATAAAGAAGGTCAATGCTAAAATTTCTACCAGTTGGTAAAGGGAATGGCGTATTGATAACATACCCATTATTGATCAATATATTTTGCAACACTATATTCATTCCAAAGAGATTAATACCGACTCTAAAGTTGCCTTGTATAGAATTTGGCCATCCTGCTAATTCAAATTGAAAGCTTTGCCCGCCAACAGCACAAGGAGCCATTCGCGATGCAGCAGCGTGTACTGACAAGTGAGTAGTAGTAAATTGTACTTCAAGACCGTTATCGCCTAGCTCAACGGTATCTCTGGTTTCCTCTACCCAAAATCCATCAACCTCATCGTAACTCCAGATATCAATAAGATCTCCAGCAACATAAGGCAACGAAGTTTCAGGGTTAATTACACTTGGGGAAATATCCATAGAAACAGAAATAGGATCAGAGAAGCTCTTAACTTCTGTTCCACCTAAGGTCATTTCTATATCAGAAAATCCAACGGGAAGGAAGAATGCATCTGTGGTACTTCCATCGGCAAGTCGAACACCACCTTGGCTTAAGCCGCCAGGAAATTCTGCCAGAGCATC
Source organism: uncultured Cryomorphaceae bacterium (assembly GCA_937900215.1). Lineage (GTDB taxonomy): Bacteria > Bacteroidota > Bacteroidia > Flavobacteriales > Schleiferiaceae > RFXV01. The sequence goes on along the minus strand of CALCFH010000346.1, from coordinate 8,130 downwards.
CGGATTTTCAGAGCCAAAATAGGCTACTTCAATATTTAGATTAGAACCAGATATTTGGTTCCCCTGACGATTAAAAAAACGTGTTCCACTTGGAACGCTCATGTCCATAGTAGTGGTTCCTGAGGTTGGAGTGATTTCAACTACAACAGGAGAGCTGGTGGTATCTCCACTTATAGTTCCATTATTCGATCCAAATCCAATTCCAGGAGGAGGCGTAACTATGTTAACCATATTCACATTAATGAACTCTTCCGTCTGCTCTGCGTAGAAAGTAACGTTCATTTTTCTCGTAAGATATCCGTCAGCCGTAATGGTGATTGGAATAACAGTGGGAGTTCCAGGTAAAGGATTGGCACGTGGGTGTAATCCAATGGCAAAGAAACCATCGCTTATGCTGATGTCCTGCGCTCCGAAGATGTCGTATACATCATTGGCGTTCGGGCCTTCTATAACCACTTTCAGATTCTGTGGTCTTGTACCTTCATTTTGGGCATCCAATACTTGAATACTAGCCGTATGTTTCATCAATTCAGGTGAAATTCGAATGGCAAAATTGTCTATAAAGTCCGTAGAACAACTAGACAAGAGAAGCCCCATTGGGAATAAAAAGGCGAGAATTCTTTTCATAACAATTGGATTAGATTCTTGACGAAGGGCTAATATACAATTATTTGTTTTTATAAATTCAAAAAATAGTACCAAATACCTGATTCTGGGGATTCTATAAATAAAGAAAGAGGGCTAATAGCCCTCTTTCTTTACTCTATCCGTTATCCGTTAGTTAAAAGTCATTGCAGAAATCGCCAAGTTCAAGTTGAATATTGTAATTCAACCTATCAATTGTTGCTGTGGTATCTATGGTTCTTCCGTTAAAGTAAGCTCTGAAATCATAGGTTTTACCTACCTCAACAGAACTGGTAGTTCCAAATCCACCGCTTACATAACCCAAGGTTTGATACCAACGATTAGATAAGAGATCAGTCTCTCTATAATAAACCCAGAAACTAGGATTAATACGGATCAAATTATTGTCTTTACAATAGCCTTCTACTCGGAATGTAATCGTTGTAGGTTGTGGAAGATTTAAATTTAGTGGGATGTTACCCGTACACAAAGTGGTTATTGCGCTTGATCCAACGAGATCTCCTGTAGACAATCTGTATACTTTTATCTCTACGTTAAAGTTTGGAACGCCTAAATAGCTAATGGTTTTTCCATTATACAATTCATAGATTTTGTCGGCATAGTAACTAATTACCTGATTGGTTCCAGCATACACCACCTTCACTCTAAACATACCCTTGTCATTTACATTCCAACCAGGAATAGAAAAAGTAACATTGGCGCATGGACCTAAATATTGATATACCCAGCTACCGTTCACTCTATTCCAAGTGCTCCCGCAACATCTTTGTCCGTAAAAGTCTAAATTCCACCAGCTAAGGTGTGTGGTTTGATAAGAAACCTGCAAGCCATTTGCACCTTGAGTTACTGTTCCATCCGTTTCAAAGCCCCAGCTCCCTACCGTTTCATCGTAGCTCCAAACCGGAATCACATCTCCCAATTGAACTTGCATACCTGTATTGGGATTAACTGTATTGCTGCTGATATCCATGCTAACAGTGATCGGTTGGTTGAAGCTTTTAACTTCTTGTCCGTTTATCTCCATATTCATGGTAGTAAATCCAGCGGTTATAAAAGAGCCAGAGGCTCCTGTACCATTGCTTTGACTGATGCTGTCAGCCGAAAAACCGCCTGGGAAGGCATCCATCGAACTCTCATTATCAGCATCAAAATATCCCACTTGAATATCTACTTGGCTTCCAGAAATCGGATTGCCCATTCGATCAAAAAACTGGGTTCCAGTAGGCATGGTTAACGACATTCCTGTTGTACTACCGTTTGCTGGGTTTAAATTCATAGTATAGGGCTGGCTCAACGCACCTGACATGAGTGAAGCGGACCCCAAATTGAATTGCACTCCAGTTGGAGGATTGGCAATATTTACCATCGGTATTTGAACATACTGCGTTTTCTCATCTGTAGAAAAAACCACCTCAAAGATTTTATCTAAATAGCCATCTGCCTGAATTTTCATACGAACTGTGACAGGATTACTAGGGTCAGGATTAGCACGTGGATGCAATCCAATTCCAATTCTACCATCTACCAACTGAAAACTTTGAGCACCCGATATTTCAAACACATCGTTTGAATTTCTCGAAACAATACTCAATGTAAGATTTGGCAGACTTGAATTTGGATTTTCTTCGTCTATGATCTCAAGTTGAGCAGAATAATCAATAATTTCTGGCTTGATTCTCAGGCTGAAATCATCAATAAAGTCGGTAGAGCACCCTTGAATGAACAGCAATGTGATCAATAATACAAAGGCGATGGTTTTTTTCATGGCGTTAGGAATAAAGGTTTGTTGTTTGACTGTTAGAACGAAACACTTGAATCTGAGATACAAAGAATCTATAGACGTACTGAAAGGCGCAAATTAATTTGTGGAAGCCAAGCATACTCAGACAAGCCTTCTTCTAGTCCGGCTTCTTCTTCAGATGTCTCAGTCAACATTCCCGTTGCATCTACATTTACATCCGGTGCTCCAATATAATAGGCTCCCAATTCAATGCCAAAACCAACTCTCTTATTCGGCACTGCACGGCCAAATCCAAGACCCATGTACGGCACTATTTGTCCCCACTCTGAAGCGATAGTGATGGTTCCAATATCATCTGGGTAGAAAACGAAATCACCCAAATCATCTGCATCACTGCCATCCTCACCAACATACAGAGTATCATTAATTGCAATGGTTGCAGAGAACGAATTGTTGATGAAATACGATACTCCCGCCATTAATTTAAATGAGCTGGATTTGAATGGATAATAGTCTGCGACTATACCAATTTGACTAAAATTTAAAGTTACATCCGCAAGCAAATCTTGTCCGTCTAGTGTGTATTCAAAATCATTTAATTCAAAGGGTAATGTCTGAAAACGAGCCCTTGCTGAGAAGCTTTGATTGATTTTATAGGCGAAGTCTAGTCCAACCCCAGGCAGGCCAAAATTTAATCCTAAAGCCATAGCACCTGGTTCAATAAGTGGAGTAAATGTAGATTCCTCTGTAGGGGGAGGCGGTGGTGCATCTTGGGCAAAGGAAAAGGTAGATATGCCCATAGCCCCTGCAAAAAGAAATGCATTTAAAGTGTTGAACTTTCTGATATTCATTAGGATAGGTTTTGGTTTGACTTACTCAAAGATATGATTTTTTCAGAATGCTAAAGATGACATGACCAAGACTTTTTGAAAATACCCGTTTTCGGTGATAAACGGATACCGTATACTCGAAATGTAATTCAATTATTTTTCTGAATATTGCAGTAAAATATTACAAAATGAATAAATTTATTCTGCTTTTTTCTCTGGCACTAATTCAACACTTTACGCTCATTGCACAAACAAAACTAGATCCCGGTGATATTCAGTTTTTAGCATTTAGAACAGATGCGCCAGATGGATTTTCAGTGGTTGTTTGGAAAAATTTAGCTGATTCTACGGAAATTAGATTTACAGACAACGGATGGGGTGCAACAGACTCTCTAGGCTTTTCACATCAAACAGAAAACAGCTTGAGTTGGCTGAATACTTCTGGAGGATTCCTTCCCGCTGGTACAGTTCTGAACTTTTATTGTCAAGGAAATTCTATAATACCAAATTTGGGCACAACTTTCGGCTCTCTTTGTGGATTATCATCGGCTGGCGATCAAATCTTTGCCTTTCAGGGCACCTTAGATTCGTGCCGCATCATAGCTGGAATAAACTTCGAAGGAAATACGTGGCAAAACGATAGATTTAATACCAACTCTAGCGCAGAGCCTTTCTCAATACGGGGTTCTTTCTCGTCCATTGCAATTCCTGAAGTAGACAATGCTAGATGTATGTCGATACGATTCGCTCATCCAATTTGGCAATATCAGATATGGAATTCTGATCTAGACAACAGTTGGATTTTTGAGAATGACGGAAACAATATGCCTGCAATGGATACCGCTTATTTTGAGGTAGTTGGATTCCATGTTAAACCAGAATCGGGTCCAGACTCATTATGGATTGAAACTTTAAGCCCCAGAACTATCCGGGTTAACTGGAGTATGAACAGCCTTGATACTTTGGTTCGTGGGTTTTTAGTAAGTGGATTCAGCACTCCTTCCCTTTTCCGACCAGCGGATGGTTGGGTTTATACAGATGATTATTCTATGTCAGATCTGGGTGTTATTGTCAATGCGTCGGCTTCGGCACAATCTGTAGTATTCTCGAATATTCCACCCTCGACTAAATTCATTTTTAGCGTAAGCAGTTTTGGTTTAGGAAGTCACTACCCAATATATAATCGGGAGAAGGAAAGGCGGATTTATTTCGAGTCTTTGTCAGAAACGATTGATGCGGGCTTAGCATTTCAGGATAGCGCTATAAACGTACACAGCGGCAATACTGTAATTCAAAGCACAGTATTCAACAGACCCAAACCTATAATTGAGCAAACTGATTTTGGATTTAGAGCAACCCATCTACTTGAGGAAGACAAAATACGTTGGGAAGTAAGAGCTCAATCAGGGAGGGTGATTGCAGAAGGAGGCGGACCAGAGTTCTATTGGAAAGGAACCGAAAAGGGTCTCGTACTTCTTTTATTGTTTGTGAATGATGAGATAGTGGCCTCTAAAAAAGTCTTTCTAAAATCATGAAGTCTTATTCGAGCTTCAATTGCTTGAAAGCGCTGAGAATCTCGTCGAGATCAAATCCCTTGGATAAGGCAAATCGAATACAAGATTGTTTCCTATCAAAAGAAGTCTTGGTATTCAATAAGCTCCATTTATTGGCGAGTAGCAACCTTAATGTTTGCTCGTATAAAGTAGAATCGATGATGGACCATGCTTGTGAAACAATTTCCTTATCGATTTTATGAAGAGACAAGGCCTGTTCAATTTTTAATCTACCCCATGAATTATGCTTGATTTTACTACGTATAAAATTTTCAGTGAACCGCTGATCATTCAGAAAGCCTTCAGAAAACAAATGAGATTCTATTTCAATCCAATCCTCAGAATTCATTCCAATGGAAAGGGCTTTGCGTCTGGTTTCGAAGCTGCTTCGATCTCTGTAAGAACAAAAAGATTGGAGTTTGGACACTACTGATAAATCCATTTTGCTGATTCTTTTATCAGGCCATGTTAAGCCATCAGTTAATCCAATCTATTAATAATCATAACTTAAAACTGGGCAAATTAAAAGAAAATAAATGAAAAATATTTTTGAACTCAAAATATATACTATGACCATGACGCTATTAAAGCAATCGTTTTTTTTGCTATTTCTCTTTTTTGCACTTCAGAGCAGATCCCAAATAGTAAGCTTTGAATTTTCTTCACTAGCAGGAGATGAGACAAGCGCAACATCTATTTTTAATGATCCGAACATATCTAATTCTAGCATAACTAGAGGAGCGGGATTAACGGCTTCCAGTAACGGTGGACGTTTCAACGCTACGGGTTGGGCTACCAGCAGTATTGCAAACGCTGTGAGTGGAAATGATTATATGGAGTTTACGGTTACTCCTAATTCAGGTTATGAATTTTCAGTTAGTTCTATCTACATTCAAATTCAGAGATCAGGCACTGGCCCTAGTGCAGTGGCTTTAAGGAGTTCTTTGGATGGGTATACTTCTAATTTAGATACGGAGTACTCAATAACAGATAATACTTCAACGCAGAACTTCACTTTTACTTTTTCCCAATCCGCTTCTAGTAGTGCAGTTACCTTTCGGTTCTATATGTTCGCTGAGTCAACAGGCGGTTCTGGAGGTATTGGTGATGGTACTGGAAATGATTTGATTGTTAATGGAACTGTGTCGCCCTCATCGTCTCTCACTGAAGATCTAACAGGCTTCAACGGCACTTTCGGAAGCGTAGACGTGGGTTCTTCAACCTCCTCTTCCTCCTTCACACTCAGCGGCTCTGGCTTAACGGCAAATGCCATTGTAACAGCTCCCACAGATTTTCAAGTAAGTAGAGACAATGTGAATTTTCAGGATACCGTTGTATTTCTTCAATCTGGAGGTAACATTGTATCTCAACCTAGAACGGTCTACGTCCGTTTTTCTCCTTCCACTCCAGGAGCAAAATCTGCGGATGTTGTATTGAGCTCAACAGGCGCTTCAGATGTAACTATTCCTGTAAGCGGAACGGCAACAAATCCAAATGATACAGATACCGAAGTGTTTGATCCAATAAGTCAAGTTGGAACAAAATCTATCATTGCAGCGGATGTTACAACTCTCCTGAACGCAGTTTCTGTTTTCACCTTTACTATTGAGGATCAAGCATCGGGGGATGGCTTGAGCACGGACGTTCTCAGCGTTCGGGTAGTTCCTGGATCTGGGAATACGGCCGATTGGACAGACGCAATACAAGGTGTAGGTCTTCACAATGGAACTTCATTTATCACCATCGGAAGTGCAACAATAGCTGACGCAGAAATTCTGATACCCTTAACAACTGGAAATTTAGTGATAGCCGACGGCGGGTCTGTGGATGTAACTCTATACGTTTATTTAAACACTTCTTCAATTGTAGACGGAAGCATACTGGATTTCAGTATTCCTGCAACCGGACATGGATTCACAGGGGATGCTGCGGGCTCTGGTTTTAATTCAACTTTCACTTTGGGTGCCATTGAAGGCAATAATATAATTATAGATGTAGACTATTCAGCATTGAGTTTTGCAATTCAACCAGTAAATACTCAAGTGAATGTTGCTATGACTGATGTTACCGTTGAAGCCATAGACGCAAACGGAAATAGAGATACCGATTATGATTTGGATGTGGATATTACTTCGAATGGAACACTCACGGGCGGGACTATTACGGTTGCATCCGTTAGCGGTCTTGCTACTTTTACAGGTTTAACCCATACTGTCGCAGAAATTTCTAGACAATTAACCGCTAGCGATGGGCTGGTTTCAGATGTTGTGAGTTCATCTTTTGATATAACGGCACCACCGACTTTTGGTTGGCAAATTACCACTGCAGATCAGATTTTTACCATCGATTTTGAGTCTAGTGTTACAGGAGTGAACAATGGAGAATATGTTGGGGCTGGTTTTGCTTCTTCACCCGGCGCTGGTCAATTGGACTCTGATGCATGGAGCGTAACCGGAATGTCAGATGGAAGTGTTGCCTTCGGTGGAACTGATACCTCTGGAGACTTAGCTCGGGGAAGCAGTGTTGGAAATGTTTCAACAGGAGGATTTTATTCTTTCGAAACCTTCACTGGAAATTCAAGTTTTGGCATAAATCCAGGGGGAAGTGATTTTACTCCCGGGACAGTAATACTTAGAATTCAGAATCAAACGGGTGTTACAGCGACTTCAATTCTATTGGATTATCTAATTTACGTTTATCCTGATCAGCCTCGAGCCAATAATTTTAATGTGGCTTATAGCGATGACGATAACGTCTACACGGATATTTCAACTTTAGACTTGATATCAGAGGAGGCAAGCAGTGCAGCAGCATGGATTTCATACAGAAGATCGGCTATTGTTACTGGACTCAACATGTCCAGTGGAGACTTCATTTATTTGCGTTGGTCTAGCGATGATGTTTCTGGAAGTGGTAGTCGCGATGAATTTGCCTTAGACGATATTCAATTTAGCATTAATCCAAGCAGCTCCTCAGAGCTTCAATATTCTGGAAATTCTGAAAGCGTCATCAACGAAGGCGCTAGCATCCGCTTGAGTCCAAACACAACATTTTCTATTGTAGAGAATCTAGTAAACAATGGCTCCATCACATTAAACGCCGATGCCACAGGCTATGCTCAACTAAAAGTGGGCGGCGCAGTTTCAGGATCTGGAACGGTAACGGCAGAGCAGTATGTTTCTTCAGCGGGTTGGCACAATGTGAGTCTGCCAGTAGGAGGAGTAGCTTTGAGTCAACTGGGTACAGTGGGTGCAGATGTGCATGCGAACACCCAGAATATGTATTGGTACAATGCGGCGAGTGAGGCTTGGATGAATGTAGCAAATGGAGCAGTAACGAATACTGCGGGAAGAGGATACTC